>CAZTEZ010000105.1:0-9864 GCA_964611815.1 uncultured Bacteroidia bacterium
GGGGTGCTCATCGCGGTGGCGGCCAGCGCGGAGTTCAGCCTGCCCATCGGCTACCACACGAATCTGATGGTCTACGGCCCGGGTGGCTACCGCATCCGCGACTACCTGCGGCTGGGTCTGCCGCTCAATCTGCTGTGTGGCACAGCGGCGGTGCTGGCGGTGTGGGCGTGGTGGTTTTAGCGGGCTCAGTCTGAAACAGGTATGTTCGTCCAGTCTTCTTTCGCGCCTCTAATCGCCTGAATAAGCACAGTGGAGATTGAGGGGTTTACTTCATACAATACGATACACGTCTTCATCAGAATCGCACACCTTTTGACCTGTCCGGCAACCCAGACCTTCTGCCACTGATATGGGTGAGCGCTGAGGCTACGGGTTAACGCGTAAAACGACTCCTCAAATTGGTCGGCGTATTTCACAGAGCGGTTATCTTCCAGCCAAACAAGCTAGTTATACAGGTTTCGTTTGGCGGTTGTCGTCAATAAAACCTCAAACCCGCTACCTTCCATTTGCTCTCCTTTGAGCACGCTTAGCCTCCAACTCTTGTCGCACCTCTTCCACGGTGTGAAACGATGATGTATCGCCTTTTTGGAAAGCAGCGTGGTCTGCCAGAAACTCCGCTTCTTCATCTGGCGGCAAATGCACCTCCTCAAGTGGACTTTGCTGAATCTCCGCGCCCTTGCTTTCCAGCAGCTCGCGGAGTTCGGCCGTCAATGCTTCGGCCTTCAAGGTGATGATATATTCGTGCGTGGGCATATTTAAATATAACGGAATACCACTTAAAGATTGAATTGCTTGTGCCGCTTATATTTTACAAAGGTTGTTCGCCTTTGCTCTTGTTTCGACTACTCAGAGATGGGAGTATTCATCCAGTCTTCCTTTGCACCGCAAATAGTCAGAACAAAAACGCTGTTTACATCTGACTCCACCCGATATAAGACGACCCAATTTTTGAGCAACACAGCACGTCGAACTGAGCGCCCCATTACCACCACCCTTTGCCATCGCAGCGGCTGTGCGGACAGGCTTCTAAGCAGGGTTAAAAATGTAGTTGCGAAGTGTTCAGCTTTTTCAATAGACCGATTCTCTTGAAGCCACGCTACCTGATTGTAGAAATTGCGCCTTGCAGTTGCGGACAACTCTACACGAAAAGCAGCATCATCCATCTCCGCTACCTTTCTTTAGAATGACTTTCAACTCCGCTTCAACGTCGTCGATCGACTTAAACGAGGAATAGTCGCCACGTTCGATCGCTTCCAAATCAGCGATGAGCGCCTTCTCCTCTTCCGGCGGCAGATGCACCTCCTCAAGTGGACTTTGCTGAATCTCCGCGCCCTTGCTTTCCAGCAGCTTACGGAGCTCGGCCGTCAGTGCTTCGGCCTTCAGGGTGATGATGTATTCGTGCGTGGGCATACTTCAATATAACGATTCTCGCAACGCGAGTCGTCTAACTTCAGCCGACAACATGGCGCGTGGGCTCAATACTTCGACATGCTCGGGTCGATCTCGTCGGCCCAGGCGAGGATGCCACCCTTGAGGTTGTAGATGTTGTTGTAGCCCATTTGCTGGAGCATGGCCGTGGCCTGCCCACTACGCCCGCCGCTGCGGCATTGCATCACCACGGGCTTGTCTTTCGGGATGTCGTCGACGCGGTCGGCGACGGTGCCCAGCGGCATCAGCTCGCCACCGAGGGTGCAGATTTGCAGCTCGTCGGGTTCGCGCACGTCGATCAGTAGGTGGTCTTTGCCCTCGTCGCGCCATTGCTTGAGGGTCTTTACGTCGATTTCAGGAATGCCCATCGCTTCGGTGTTTGTTTCGCAGTTAGTGGGTTGATAGTCAGCAGATAAATCGGGCGGTGGCGTTTGTCGCAGGGGGTTGTCGGAGTTCACCGACAATCCTAAGGAGCGTACGCTGCCAGCACGCAGGTCAATTAACAAGATTTTTCCCGAAAGTGGAAGCCCGATGCCAGTCACAAGCTTCACGGCTTCGGCGGCCTGCCAGGCGCCTAGTAGGCCTGGCAACATCCCCAATACCCCCCCTTCGCTGCAATTGGGCACGCTTTCGGCGGGTGGCGGGTGCGGGAAGAGGTCGCGCAGATTGACCGTCGGCTGCTCCTCGCGGGTGTGATTGAACACACTCAGCTGGCCTTCGTACTGAAACACGCTGGCGTACACCAGCGGCTTGCCCAGCGCGACGCAAGTGTCGTTCACGAGGTAGCGCGTGCCGAAGTTGTCGCTACCATCGAGCACGAGATCGTACTCGGCGATGATCTCACGGGCGTTCTCAGGCGACAACTGCGTCTCATGCGGCACGACATTCACGGCCGGGTTCAGCGCTTGCAAATAGCGTAGCGTGGCGGTGAGCTTCGATTGCCCGACATCGGTGTCGTTGTACAGAATCTGGCGCTGCAGGTTGCTGCGATCAACGGTGTCGAACTCCACGACCCCGACTGTGCCGACCCCGGCCGCCACCAGGTAGGGCAAGCTGCCACTGCCCAGCCCACCCGCACCGATTACGAGCACACGCGCCGCTTGCAGCTTACGCTGCTCGGCGGGGCCGAAATCGGGCAGGCTCAGGTGGCGGGCGTATCGCTGGTGGTCGATCTCGTTTTTGGCAGGCTCAGACATGCTGCAAAGCTAGGGGTGCGTGCTTACAAACAAAAACAGCCCGCAACTGGTGCGGGCTGTCGAGGTTTCAGAGTAGAAACGTTGATGTCGTTTGATTCAAACGCGATTCTGTTATTGCTTCACGAACTTGACGGTCGACGCACCGGCCTCGCTCTTAAGCGAGATCAGGTACACACCGCTGGCCAGGTCGCTGGCATCGAAAGCGGCCATGTGGTCGCCGGCCGTGAAGGTCATGGCGTCAATGGTTTTCAGCGTGCGGCCTGTGAGGTCGGTCAGCGTGATTTCAGCGTAGGCCGTTTGGCTGAGGCTGAAGTTGACCGTTGCGATGCTGCTCGCCGGGTTCGGGCTGACTTTCAGGCCAGATACGGCATCGAATGCATCCGCTACACCAACGATGCTGGGCACGTCCAGTTGTTCGCCCGCAGCGTTCATCACGTAACGGCGACCAACGTCACCGGCTTCGTAGCGCTGAACGAGGCCCACGATCTTGGTTTGCTCCGGCAGCAGCGCGAGTTGCTGGTTGCCAAGGATGCTCTTGGTTTCGGGCATCATGTACGTAAACGAGTAGGTGTAGGTCTCGCCCATTGTCATGGTGCTGGGCAGGCTGCCCATCTCTCCCCAAGCGCCACCAAGTGCTTCGATGATGGTTTCAAGGTGGTAGTAATCCGAAACCGTCGCCGGTAAGTTGTAATAGGGGTGACTGGGAGCCGGGCCGACGCTGGCAGAGCTGTAATAGTTTTCTTGGTCGAGGCCAGAATAGTCGTCCGCATAGATGCTATCCTGAATCAAATAAACATTGAAGCGGTAGTCGTCGCCAAGCACCGGGCCTACAACTTCAACTTCCAGGTCAATCGTAATCGTGCGGCTTGCAGTGTCATACTGGTGGGTCATCGTGAAATCGAAAGGCGTGGGGTCGTTGAGGCTGTTGAGCGCCAACTGATTCCACTGGTTTCGACTCATGTCGACGATCGGGTCAACAGTAGGTATGGCGTAGTTAAAGCGATTGACCATACCACTGGGATAACCGCCGATGTAAGTGTTGCCGATCGTAGAAAAGATTGGCAATTCCAGAGGATCGCCCTGGTGCCAGGTCGCGCCCACGATATTGGGGTTTTGAGAGGCATCTTGCAGTATGAGTTTTCCGTCGGGGCACCAGCCGCACCACGCGCCAGTCGCCTGCTCAATGAGTGCCGAACGGGGCGCAGAGGTTGATAGTGCAGCGATTTCACGCGAAGTCATGTTGTCGGTGTCGTCGCCGTCGGCGCTACCGTTTACTTCTGTCACAGTGAACTCGATCGTGTGAACACCCTCAGTAACTGAGAGCGGTACTTCGACATCATCGGTCTCGCCGAAAGGAATGTCAAAGCCTGTAACGGTATTCGAAACCGGTGCACCGCCGTTGATGACAGTTTCGACAGTTAGCGAAGTAATGTTCTCACCGCCAATGTTTTGCACGCGGATTTCGTGGCTGCCGATGCTGGTGCTGACGTAATCTGGCAGGTCAGAAAACAGCACTTCGGCTTCAACCTGCGGGCCCGTAAAGTCCTGAACAACAATGTTGTCGAGTGCCGCACCGAAAAGCCAGCCGCCGCCGTCGCTGTAAAGAAAACCGACGCGCAAACTAGTGGTGCCGGCGTCGAGGTTGATGACGTATTTCTGTGACTCAAACTCCGTGCCCGATTGAGTGGATGTACTCGCGTTCAGGTCATCTTTGACGACCGTCCAGCTCGCACCGTTGTCAGTCGAATAAATCAAAGACAGCGATTCGTCGGCACCCTGGAAGCTACCGCTACGATAAGCCACATCGGCGTTCACTTCAATCTGAGTCGAGGTGCCGGGCAGCGTCATTTCTGGCGAAATGAGCGTGTCGGCGTTCATTACGCAATCGCACTCGTCGTCGTTGATGTACACAACGCTGGTGGCTTGCGCCGGGGTGCCCAAAAAGGTGAAGTTCTCACTGGAGGCTGAGTCCGGAGTAGCGACGATCCAGCCATCGGCGAGCGCGGGGTCATCGCCACCGGCAGAGCCCATTGTCCAGTCAGCAGGCAAATTGCCGCCTGTGCCTTCGAAGTTCTGGCTCAGGTATTGCGCGTTGAGCGTGCCTGCCGAAAACAAGAGTGTCAGCAGGAATAGGTAATAGTGTTTCATGGTGTTGAGGCTAAAATGATTTGCAGGCTTAATATACAGGAAACATTAGCGCACCAATCAAACAAACTTTAAAAAGTGATTGTTTAAATCCGAACTGCGTAAAGTAGTTACTCAAAACGAAGGCTCTGCGACCCAATCCGCTGGTTTTCAGTAAGTGTGATGCAATACGCGACGCGCATGTAAGTCAGTTATAAAACACCGCGTGGGGGCTGTCCAAACGGCGCTGGGCCCGCACCGCGCCCCATGCGATGAGCAGTTGTGCGCCGTAGTAGGTCACCATAATGAACAGGTGCGCCCAGTACAAATCGCCCTCGAACTTGAACTTGTTGATCGCGATCATGGCATCGCTCAGCATGAACAGCACCGCACCGCCCACGATGCGGAAGTCGTCGATCGTGCGCAAGGCGGCGAGGAAAGTCATGGTGGCGATCACGAAGATGTACACGGCCACGGGAATCACCAGCGCGCCGTTGTCGATGGCGGCGATGTTGGGGTAGAGCCAATAGTAGATACCGATGCCCGTGCCGAAGATGGGTATGCCGTAGAAGAACTTGTGCTTCATCACCCGGAACTGTGTCGCAAAGGCCGCGATGTACCAGATGTGCGCAATCAGAAACAGCCCAAGGCCCAGCACGAAGAGGTCTTCGCGACCCAGCGCCAGCACGATATCGCCGAAGCCCGAAAACACCAGGCCGATGGCCACACGGTTCGTCAGCTTGCCAGGCGCCCGGCGAAAAGCCATGAAAGCCGCCAGGAAGATGGGCACCGATTTCACCAACCAGGCCAGCGGCAGCTCGAACTCGGGTGCCGTCATTTTGTAGGCCACCACGCCCAGGTAGAACACCGCCAGCGTCAGGGCAACGACGCGCAGCACTTTGAGTTCTTTGGGAAACGGGGGTTTGGCCATAGCGGTAAACTATCGCCGGAAAGTTAGGAAGTTTTTATTTGCCGAAAACGCTTGTACCCAACAACTCAGGCCGGTACGGCCGCCGGTGCAGGAATCAGCGACTCGTAGTCGCCCGTGCCAATCACGTTCAGCATGTCGTAGAGCTCGTTCAGGTCTTCGCTCGTCACCAGTCGCAAACGCACCTGCTTGAAGTTCGGATAGCCCTTGAAGTAGTTCGTGTAGTGCCGGCGCATCTCTTTGATGCCCACTTTCTCGCCCTTCCAGTCGACGTTCATGTCTAGGTGGCGCTTGGCGACTTCGGCGCGCTCAGCGAGGGTCGGCGGGGGCAGTTCTTCGCCGGTCTCGAAGTAGTGCTTCACCTGCTTGAAAAACCAGGGGTTGCCAATGCTGGCCCGACCGATCATCAGGCCGTCGACGCCGTAGGTGTCGTAGTATTGCTTGGCCTTTTGTGGCGAGTCGATATCGCCGTTGCCGAAGATCGGAATCTCGATATCCGGGTGCTCCTTCACCTCTTGGATGTACGACCAATCGGCTTCGCCCTTGTACATCTGTTTGCGGGTACGCCCGTGGATGCTCAAGGCTTTGATGCCAACGTCTTGAAGGCGCAGGGCGACGTCCACGATCTGGATACTGTCGTGGTCCCAACCCAGGCGGGTCTTCACCGTCACGGGCAAATCGGTGACTTCAACGACGGCCTTGGTCAGCTTTTCCATCATCGGACAATCGCGCAGGATGCCCGCACCGGCCCCTTTCGAGACGACTTTTTTCACCGGGCAGCCGTAGTTGATGTCGATGATATCCGGCTGGGTTTGCTCGACGATACGTGTGGCCTCGATCATGCTCTCGAGCTTACCGCCGAAAATCTGGATGCCCACAGGACGCTCGAACTCGTAGATATCTAGCTTCTTAACACTATTGGCCGCATCGCGAATCAGGCCCTCGCTCGAGATGAATTCCGTGTACACCACATCGGCCCCCTGCTCTTTGCACAGCCGGCGAAAGGGCGGGTCGCTCACATCCTCCATGGGCGCAAGCAGCAGTGGGCATTCAGGTAGTTCGATGGGGCCGATTTTTGGCATAAGCTCAATCTCAGATGCGTCTGTGGGTGAGTCAGGCTAATAAAGGTACAAGAAACAGCTCGGAAAACGAACCGAAGGCGCGTGTCGAAAAAACGTAGTACGCAAAAGCCTTGCTCCAAATTCGCAGAGGTTTAGCAACCGCAAGTCACTAACACTTAGCAGAATGAATTTGTACTGACTTTTTCGCGTCACCAAAACAATTGCGTTTGATTTTACACTAGATTGAACCGGTTAGACTTCAGCCACACACCTCCCCCAGCGATGTCTGCGATACGACTACCTCTCGCCGAGCAAACACAGCTGTTTCAGCAGCTGCTTGAGCGCTTCCCCTTTGATTTAGAGCAGTCTGCAACCCCTGACTTGCTACCTGCCTACTCCCACGAACGACGGAGCTATCATGATATGCGGCATATTGAAGACCTGCTGAACATGATGCAGCAGTATCTGATTGACACCGGCCAAGACGAGCGTGCGCCCTGGAACCTGGCTGACCGGCTGATTAAGGCCATCTGGATACACGACATGGTACAGGACGATTCTGGCGAATCGGAAGCGAAGTCGTACGAGCTCGCCCACGCCCAACTGCAACAGCATTGGCCTGAAGACGCGCTCAAACGCCTGCGCAAAGAAGTGCGCCCGTTGGTGATGGCCACGGCGCATTTCTCGCAGCCCGCCGACATGAGCGAGGCCGAACAAGTGATGGCAGACATCGACCTGACGCCGCTGGGCGTGCCGCACGATGAGTTTATGGCGAACAGCGAAAAGGTGCGTGCCGAATTCGAGCACGTGCCTGAAGGTGTGTATGCTGCGGCACGCGCCAACATTTTGGGCCTCTTCCTAAGCCGTTCGCGGATTTATTACACCGACTGGTTTTACGAACGCTACGAAACCCGCGCCCGCGCTAACCTGCGCGCCGAGGCCCAACGCCTGGAAAGCATCGCGAATAACTACGGCTAACCCCCTGTTTTGAGTTCAATCAGCTGTTGTTCACCATGCCGGCGGCCAAGATTTCATTCGTGAACTCGTCGAAAAGGATCACACTGCCTGTTGTGCGGTTTTTGCTGTAGGGGTCCACGAGCAGCGGCTTGGCTACACGCAGTTTCACGCGCGAGATGTCGTTCATCTTCACCTCAGCACCGCTTTCGTCGCGATGCAGGGTGTTGATGTCCACTTTATACAGCTGCTCTTTCAGAATGCACTTTGCCTCCATGGTCGCGTGGCGAATGCCGTATTTACCACCCACCTGCATGGGCTCGCGGCCAAACCAACAAAGCATCAGATCGATGTCTTGCGTTGACGCTGGCTGATTGTTCGGACGGGCCAGTAGGTCGCCGCGCGAAATATCGATGTCGTCTTTCAGCGTCATGGTTACAGACATGGGCGGGAAGGCGTGTGTTTTTTCTTCAGCACCAACGTAGATTTTATCGATCTGAGACGTGTAGCCCGATGGCAACACCACCACGTCGTCGCCGGGCTTGAACACGCCACCAGCTACTTTGCCGGCATAGCCCCGGAAGTCGTGAAACTCATCGGAATGCGGGCGCACGACCGTCTGCACGGGCATGCGGCAATCTTTGAAGTTTTCGTCGCTACTGATTTCGACGGTCTCGAGCGTATACAGCAGCGTCGCACCTTCGTACCACGGCATCTGTTCAGAACGCGTGACGACGTTATCGCCATGCAGCGCGCTGATGGGGATGTAGCGGATGTCCGGGATGTCCAGCTTGGTCGTGAAGTTGCGGAACTGGCTCACGATATCGTCGTAGACCTCTTCTTTGTAGTCCACGAGGTCCATCTTGTTGATGCCGACGATCACGTGGCGAATACCCAGCAGATTGGCGATGAACGTGTGGCGGTAGGTCTGCTCGGTGATGCCGTTGCGCGCGTCCACGAGAATGATCGCAAGGTTGGCGGTGCTGGCACCGGTCACCATGTTGCGGGTGTACTGCACGTGGCCGGGCGTATCGGCGATGATGAACTTGCGTTCGGGCGTGGCGAAATAGCGGTAGGCCACGTCAATCGTAATGCCCTGCTCGCGCTCGGCCTTCAGGCCGTCGGTCACGAGGGCAAGGTTGAGGTTCTCATCGCCTCGGCGCTTGGAGCTGGTTTCGACGGCCTCCAGCTGGTCTTCGAAGATGGCCTTGCTGTCGAACAGCAGGCGGCCAATGAGCGTGCTCTTGCCATCATCGACGCTGCCGGCGGTGGTGAAGCGCAGCATTTGGCGCTCGGGGTTAATCACTGCAGATTCAGACATGCAATCGGTTCTTGTCGAGTTCGGTAAATGTGAGTGTGGCAGTGCGCTTGCTTAAAAGTAGCCCTGCAGTTTACGGTCTTCCATCGCTGTTTCCGAGCGCTTGTCATCGGCGCGAGCGCCGCGCTCGGTTACGCGTGTGGCAGCCACTTCGGCAATAATCTTCTCCAACGAATCAGCATCGCTCTCCACCGCTCCCGTGCACGTGGCATCGCCGATGGTGCGGAAGCGCACGAGGCGCTCCTCGTACTGTTCGCCTTCGAGCAGCGTGTTGAATTCGGTGTCGGCCAGCAGCACGCCGTCGCGCTCCACGACCTTGCGTTTGTGTGCAAAGTAGAGCGGCGGCAGTTCAATCTCGCGCCAGGCGATGTACTCCCAGATGTCGAGCTCCGTCCAGTTGCTCAACGGAAACACGCGGAAGTGCTCGCCCTGGGTTTTGCGACCGAAGTAGAGGTCCCACAGCTCGGGGCGCTGGTTTTTGGGGTCCCATTGCCCGAACTCGTCGCGGTGCGAAAAGAAGCGCTCTTTCGCGCGCGCCTTCTCTTCGTCGCGCCGAGCACCGCCGAGGGCGCAGTCGAACTTGTGTGCTTCGATGCTGTCGAGCAGCGTCGTGGTTTGCAGGCTGTTGCGGCTGGGGTTGACGCCCTTCTCTTCGCGCACCCGGCCTTTGTCAATCGACTCTTGTACGCTGCCGACGACCAGGTTCAGTCCGTGTTTTTCAACGAGCTGGTCGCGAAAAGCGATCGTCTCTTTGAAGTTGTGGCCCGTGTCGATGTGCATGATCGGGAAGGGCAGCTTGGCCGGCCAAAAGGCGCGCATGGCCACTTCGAGCATCACGATGGAGTCTTTGCCGCC
>CAZTEZ010000106.1:0-9776 GCA_964611815.1 uncultured Bacteroidia bacterium
ATGATGGGCTCCAGCCGCGACATGCGCGCCTACTACCGCGGGCGCTTCCGCGACGACTACTACGTCAGCACGCAGCTCGAGTACCGCGTGGACCTCTGGTGGCGCATCGGCCTGGTGGCGTGGGCAGGCGTCGGCGAGGTGTGGGGGCCCAACTCGGCGCCCGGCTTCTCGCACCTGAAGCCCACCTACGGTGGGGGCTTCCGCTTCAAGATCGACCGCGAGAACGACGTGAACGTCCGCATCGACTACGGCATTGGCAGCACCGGCAACCGGGGCCTGTATCTGGGGCTGGGGGAGGCGTTTTGAACAATATAGAAATGTACACTTACCCAATAATAATCTTAGATCTTGCCACAGGGGAAACTATATTGAGTATTTTTTCGAATATCTTGTTCTATTACCTTTCGCCCAGGCTGCTGCTGATTTGGAGTGTATAGAACGCCAAATTTGATTTTACCCCCACAGTGACGACGCCAGCAATCTGAACGATCATGCCTTTTAATACGATCTTTTACATCATGTGTCTCACCCACATCCAGAGGCTCAATTTTGCCACGTATTGTTTCACAGACAATTAAGTATACACCTGAGCGATTCTGTAATGAAGCAGAATCGCTGTAGGTACCCTCAAAAGTATACTCGTTGCCGCTTGCTCCTTTAACAGTGATAGCCATAGTTTGTTGTTTTTTCATTTAAGCTAATGGCTTTGAATGTACCGAATTACATTCACACTATTCTGAGTACATCCATGAGTACACCTGATTTGAACATGAAATTGTCTAATTGATATATATACCACAAAACACCTAATACATGCCCACCACCCTCAGCGTCCTCATCCCCGCCTACAACGAAGCCGACACCGTGTACACGCTGCTGCAGCGCGTGCACGATGCCGAGCTGCCCACGGGCGTGCGCCGCGAGCTGGTGGTCGTCGACGATGGCTCGACGGATGACACCGACAAGGAGATTCTGCGCTTCCGCGAAGACTACCCCAGGGCGGAGTTTCAGTACCACCGCCACGGGCAAAACCGCGGCAAGGGCGCGGCCATCCACACGGCGATTGCAGCCGCCAACGGCGAGTACGTCATTGTGCAGGACGCCGACCTGGAGTACGACCCCAACGAGCACCCGCGCCTGCTGGAGCCCGCCCTCGCCGGGTACGCCGACGTCGTGTACGGCTCGCGGTTCATGGGCGACCGCCCGCACCGGATCCTGTTTTTCTGGCACTCGATCGGCAACAAGTTTTTGACCACCCTCTCGAACATGTTCACGAACCTCAACCTGACAGACATGGAGACGTGTTACAAGCTCATCCGAAGAGACTTACTCGAAAACATCGAGCTGAAAGAGCAGCGCTTCGGGTTCGAGCCGGAGGTGACGGCGAAGCTCGCGCGCATTCCCGGCATCCGGATTTACGAGGTTGGCATCGGCTATTACGGCCGCACCTACGCCGAGGGCAAGAAGATCAACTGGCGCGATGGCTTCCACGCGATTTGGTGTGTGCTGAGGTACAATCTGTTTCGGTGAGTCTTTGACACCCGAAATGGCACGCCCTTTGCGTTAGCTATTGTAGATCAGTATTCTCCAACTTACGACCAACGCTATGCAAACGCCCGTTAAAATTGTATTGAGCCTGAGCCTGCTGGCCATCCTGGTGGTGCTGACAGCCGCCCGGCCGTCGGAAGCTGCCAAGTCACCGACCTATCGCCCGAGCGTCGATTACGACCTGCAGGCCGCGCAGGTAGCATATCAGTACCTCAACCAGATTCGCCAGAACCCGGGGAAGTACAACAGCGAAATCGGGATCGACCTCTCGAAATACAAAGCCATGCCGGCGCTGGAATGGAACGATCAACTCGCCAAGGCCGCCCGCTGGAAAGTGCGCGACATGGCCGAGAAGGACTACTTCAGCCACATCGACAAGCAGGGTTACGGGATGAACCACCACATCAACCGCCTGGGCTACACCCTGGAGCCCGACTGGCTGAAGCCCAAGCGCAGCAACAACTTCGAGTCGATTTACGGCGCAACGCAGGCCATGGCGCCGAAAATGGTGATCAAAGAGCTGATCGTAGACGCGGGCTACAAAGTGCCGGGCCACCGCATTCATTTGCTGGGCCTCGACGACTGGAACGCCAGCCTGACGGATATCGGCATCGCGTTCGGCACATCAACCGCGAAAAACGACCGCGACGGCATCCGCTTTTTTGTGTGCGTGCTGATTGCGAAGCAGACGTGGTGAGCTTTATACCATTATTTGAATCTGTCTCAAAATAGCTTTCAAAGTGAAAGCCGTTTCGTCGTGTCGAGCGAAGTCGAGACACCCGAGTGGATAGAGCGCCTTATCGATGAAATTGGCTCGGGTGTCTCGACTTCGCTCGACACGATGCCCTGTTGTTTTACTATTAAAAAGTTGGTTTTAGGATAAACCCTAATCCTCCAACCGATTTCCGATGCCCACCGCTGCCAGCGCCCATGCGATGAGCAAGAGCAGCAGCGCCGGCCACAGCAGTTGCGGAAACACATCCTTCGTCTCGCGGTCGACGCGCTGGCCGACATAGCTGCGCTCGAGTGTGTGCACCGCGCCGAGTGCAGCTTGAATGGCTTGCGGGTTTTCGGCGCTGAAAAAATTGCCGTTGGTCTTCCGCGCAAGCCCCAGCAGGCGCTTTTTGTCGGGGGCATTAGCGCCCTCGGTAGCTTCCCGGCCGATGAGGATGGGGTAGAGCCGAACGTCGTTTTCTTTTGCGTAGGCAGCCGCGTCTTCGGGTGAGAGCGTGCCCGTGTTGGCGGCGCCGTCTGTCAGCAGCACAACTGCACGCGAGTTGCCCGCCTGCTGTTTGAGCTGGTCGACGGCTAGCACAATCGCGTCGCCCAGCGCCGTGCCCTGGTCGGGCAGCATCTTTTCCTGCAAATCGACGAGCATGGCCCGCAGGTACTCGTAATCGAGCGTCGGCGGGGCGTAAACATACGCCTGCTGGCTGAACAGCAGCAAGCCCACGCGGTCGTCTTCGAGTCCCTCGATGAAATTCAGCGCCACATTGCGCGCGGCGATCAGCCGCGTGGGCGGCAGATCGCGCGTCTGCATGCTTTCCGACACATCAATCGCCAGGCTGAGATTGATGCCCTCGGCCATGTCGTGCACCACTTTGTTCTCGACTTGCGGACGGGCCAGCGCCACAATCATCAGCACGATTGCCAGCAGCTGCAGGACTTTGGGCAAATACATAAGCCAGCCCAGCGCGCCGGCCGTTCGTTCTGACGCATGCGTGAGCGGCAGGCGTACCGGTCGGTGCTTGCGCCAGTACCACAGCACCCACACCGGCACAAACACCAGCAGTATCAGTGCGTATGGAAAAGCGAAACTCATGCGTATTCGGGCGCTTGCGGGGTGAGGCTGGGCACGCTGTCATTGGGGGGTTTGATGGCCTCCAGGCGGCGCTGGTAGGCGTTCTCGAGTAGGGTTCGGGCGCGGCGACGGCAAAGGTCGGTGTCAAGCTGTTTCAGTCCGGCGTAGTTCACATCCTCCTCAGCTTGCTGCAATTCAATGGCCGCATGGGCATCGGTGCTGCTCAAGTTGAGCTGCGGTTCGCGCGTGCGCAGTTCGGTGGCGGTCAGGCTGCTGAGGTCGAAGGGCTGGTCGGCCGAGACGTAGGCTTTCCAGGTGGCATTGAGTTGATTGATGAACGCGCGCAGGTCATCCTCAGGAACGGCATGCAGGGCCTGCAATCGCTGCTGATAGTCTTGCGTGGCGAGCTTCAGGCGTCGCCACCGCAAGTAGTACGGCCAGCTGAACCACGCCGCTGCACTCAGTACCAGCGTGATGATGCCGAACGTGAGCAAGAACACCGCCCACGGGAAAGGGGGCTCCAGCGCCAGGAGGTCCATCTGCTGTTTGTAGTTCAGCTCGTCTAAGGGGGTGTTTTCGGGCAGGGCCGAATTGAGCAAGATGCTCGCGCGGTTCGACTCCAGTTTCAAGGTGTCGGCTTTGAGCAGCACCCGTCCTTGCAGGCGCACGGTCTGGAGGCTATCGACCCGAAAGCTCGCCAGGGTGTAGGTGCGCCGTTCTTCGACGCGCCCGCCGCGGGTTTGGCGGCTCTGAAGTTGGTTGCTCAGGATTTCGAAGCCCGGGAACAGCTCGCTGTCTTCGGGCAGTTCCAGCGTTGCGCCTTCGGGGTAGCGCAAGGTGGCGTTCAGCTGCGCCGGCCGGCCAATCGAAAGCGTGTCATGCGCCCACTGCAAACGCGCCGACACCTGCCCCAGCGCAAACGCGGGCAGCAGCAACACACAGCATAGCAGTCGGGCGGCTCTCACAGCGCAAATATACCATTCAGCTGGCGGTAGGGGCCACCTGCTTACTGAAAACACGCGATGCCGGCAACAGCCGAGGCGCCGTGCTGCAGGCAGTAGTACACCCGGTTGGGCTGCACACCACCGAGTGCGATGATTGGCAGGTGCGTCTGTTCAGAAACGCTTTGCAAGTCTTCGAGGCCCAGTGGCGTGGCATCGGGGTGGCTTTGGGTGGTGTAAATCGGGCTAAGCGTGGCGGCCGAAAAGCCGGCCTGTTCGGCGGCTGTCAAGTCATCCAGGCTGTGGCAGGCTTTGCTCCAGAAGCGATCTGCGGTGGGCTGAAGCTGCACACCCGATTTCACGTGGTAACCGTCGGCAACACACGCGCCGGTAGGCTGGGCTTGTACTTCCAGCACCAGAAAGCCCCTCGGGTACGCCGCTTTGAGCAGTTTGCCCATTTCGCGCTTATGCTGCAAATCTGCCAGCGGGTCATCGGCCAGGCCGTCGCGTCGTAGCAAAAACGCATCGGCACCATACTGCAAGGCGTAGTATGCCCAGCGTTTGAGGGCATCAGCAGTGGTGTCGGGCGTAAGGGTGTGAATCGCCAGGCGGCGAAACGGAACGGGCGATGAGTTCATGCAATGGCAACGGGTGACGGCATCGCAATTAGCGATTAAAAGTCATCCAGTTCAAACTCTTCGTCCAGGAATTCCTCCTCAAGGTCGTCCTCCATGAACTCGTCATCGAACTCGCCGCCCATGTCGTCTTCAAAGTCCATGTCCATGTCGAAGTCCTCGTCCATGAAGTCGTCTTCCAGGAATTCGTCGTCGAGCTCGTCGGCGGGCAGGTCGTCGCCACCCTCGGCTGGCAAATCGTCGAAGTCATCCACGAAATCGTCTTCCAGCATTTCTTCGAGCTTGTCGTCGACTTCCTCAAAGTCTTCTTTGAGGCGCTCGGATTCTTTCTCGGCCTTGCGCTGGTCGCGGCGGCTATCAAACTCTTCCGTAGGCACAGTGTCTTCAACGGCCTCAGGATTGGCCGGCAGCACGGGTTCTGGCTCGGGTTCTGGTTCCGGCTCAGGTGTGGGTTCCGGCTCAGGTGTGGGTTCCGGCTCAGGTGTGGGTTCCGGCACGGGTGTGGGTTCCGGTTCAGGTGAGGGCACAGGCTCAGGTGTGGGCTCGGGCTCGGGTGCCGGCTCGGGTGTGGGTTCGTATTCGTATTCAGAGTCGGCATCATAATCGTACTCGTACTCCGGTTCGCTGTTCGGGTCGTAGCCCCCGGCGGGCTCATACCCGCCTGCCGGTTCGTAACTCTCTTCCGGGTCGTAGCCGCCAGCAGGCTCCACGCCAACGGGGTCATACCCACCCGATGGTGCCTCTGGCACCACCGGCACACCGGCCACCCCACCCCCGGCATTGAAGCGGTCGGGGTCGGGCATGGGCTTGTACTGGAAGGGGAAAACCACGCCCTTCTTCGTCTTGCGCTTGGCCACCGGCTTGTCGTCGTCGGTCTCTTTCATCGAGCGGTCGCGCAACGAGGGGTCGCCCTCCGGTGGTGGCGAGAGCGTATCGCGCTGTTCGTCTTCCTTCACGCCCGGTTTGTTTTCGGGGTCGTAGTCGTACTCCTCATTCTGGCGCTCAACGTTGCGCAGACTATCGAGGTACTCGCGCTTCTCGCGGTTGCGCGTCGAATCCTGATAGTGGATTTCATCCCACTTGTCTTTCATCTCGGTCTTCGGCGGCTTGTACTTGTACTTCAGCTCCTGGTCATAGACTTTGTGTCGCCAAATGACCCCGCTGATGCGCACTTCTGCCATTGGCAGCACCCGCACCCGATCGGGTCGTGGGCCAAACTCCGGGTGGTCGCGAAACTTCTCGTGCGTCACCATCACCCCGGCGTTGATCTGCATAAACACGCGGTTGAGGTTATCGAGCGGGGCGCGAATACCGAACATGCCGGTGTACAGATCAAGGTCAATTCGGTCGGGGTTGCGGCGCTCCCGACGGCCCATGTTTGAGAGGAAGTAATCGTCCTGGTACGCCACAGACAGCATTATCTGGCGGCTGCGGTTGTACTTGTATTTTTTCCAGAAACCGATGCGCTGGTCGAGCCCTACGCCCCAATACCACAGCCCGGGAGCGGCACGCAGGCTCGTGCCTTTCCAGTGTAAATCGAAGGTCGGCTTGAAGATATAGTGCAGCCCCCCCGCCCCGACAGACGCCCCAAATTGCAGGCGATCGGGCTCGTAAAGCTGGGCATGGGCGGGTGCGGTGGCCATCAGCCACACGCTGCCCAAGAGCAGCAGGTGCAGGATATGGGAGCGAAATGCACGCACTTTGTCAATATACGTTTTAAACGCCATCTCGGTGCAACAGCTTGTGTTTGCGCTTTAAAATTGAGACTCAAGGCTGTTGCGATTCGCCTCCGACCCGCACTTCAAAGTACTGCACACCGGCGATGCGTGTTTCGGATTTCACAATCTCCACCGGCTCGCCCAGCTCGCGGGTGGCGATGGTCTCGAGCGCTTTTCTCAGTTCGGGGTCGCTGTCGTTGTACAGCAGCAGCGGGTCTTGGGTGCGCAAGAGCGTATACAGCGTCCCGTTCTCGCCGACATGCTGCCGACGGTTGTACTGCATAGTGGGCGACAAGAAGCCCGCGCCAGCCACGAAGACATTTTCGGAGAACGTCGGCCAGGCGGCTATTGGTGCGTCCAGCGGGTCCTGGAATTGCATTTTGATCGGCGTGATGGCGATCGTCGCGATGGGCCGTTTGCTCTGCTGCATAAACTCGAGGTTGGCAGTTGTCTGCACAAACAGCGGTTTCAACACCCGCGCCTGCTGCCACTGATAGCGCAGCATCAGGCCCACCACAACAACCAGAACCAACACGCGCAGCGGTATTGCATACCGTCTAACTAGCGGGTGAGGCGATGCCGGCGCGCCCTCCGCCAGCGCCCAACTGCCGATGGCGCTGCAAGCCAGCAAGCTCCAGAACACGTGCTGAGGCGCGCGCGAAAAGTACATGATACCAACCCACACCAGCACCGTCCAACCGAGCAGCAGCAGTTGCCAGCGCCAGCGTCGACTGCTACTGAATATAAGTGCCAAGACGACCACCAGGCTCCAACCGATTAAGAGGCTTTTGTTCTCGGTAAGATGATTAGTGACACTTTGCCCGATGATCGATAGTGGCACACGTGCTGGCTCCAGTTCAGCTGTCAGTCGATGGAGGGTTTGGGGGCTGTTGCGGACGCTGTCCTGGATAACGTACCCGAAAAACAGGCGGTAATCGGCCTCTGACCAGCCGTGGCGGGCGTAAATGGGGGCTGTTTGGGCGTTGTAGGGGTATTGTATCTGACGGTCGGCGTTCAGGCCATCTGCCAGCTGAATATGCGAGGCAAAGTAGCGTGCCATCGCTTCAGACTGCAGGTACTGCTGCTGACTCCCCCAGTGCAATGCACCCACAGCCACCACCACCGTTAGCCCGAGCAGCCCACCGCGAACCAGACGCTGGCCTTTGTCGCGGTTCTCCCAAAGCGTCCATACCAGTAGCGGCAGCAGCACCACCACCCCCAAGCCCATACTGTATAATCGGCACATGCTGGCCAGCAACAGCAAAACACCAGCCATAGCGCCCAGCGCGAACGTCGGTCGATGTGCCCAACGAACCGCCAACAGTACGCTACTGATGGCCAACATCACCGCCACGAGCGAGAACGTGAGCGACACTACAGTCAGCGCGCCCAGCAGCGCAAACAACAAGATGCAAAGCCACCAGGCGTTTCGCCCTCGAAACCAACTGAGCACACTGTAAAAAATGCCCGCCCAGGCCAAAAATAGACCACCATACAGCGTGAGCGCATACCAGGGCAGCGCGGGCGACCAAGCGTAGAGGTGGCTTAGCACCCAGCCTACCCAGTAGCTTATATACACCGTGTAGGCCGCGTTTTCTGCGCCAAACTGACCGCGCACGATTTGCAGCATCAGTACATCGTCGGCTACCAAAAAGTGACGGTGTGGCCACAGCAGGCTCAGGCCCACAGCGACCCCGCTGAGCACAAAGGCGAGCAGCCAGGGGCGCTCTTTGTCCAGAAAAAAAGCTTTGACAGCCATCGGCCATCAAAGCTAGTTAATATCGGGGCTTGCATGTGGTATAAACCAGCGTGGCTTTCTATAACGAAATCTTACACTAACCTATCGTGAAACTCAAGGCGCAAGCCGTAATGTTCTTACATAAAGATGACGGTTGGAACACCGACTTCGCAGGCGATCAAAACGCATAGCCCTCGATGCCCAGCAGGCCTTTGTAGCCCGAAATCAGCACGCTCGGCCCGCCGAACTCCAGAAACAGCCCCACATCGCGACCGAGATCGCGCACGACTTGGTAGCCCGTCATCGGGCGCTGCAGATGTTTTCGCCAGGTGTCCTGCATCGAAATCCCCTCGCTCACGAAATGCCACTCCGGGCCAATGCCATCCGCCCATTGGGGCATCTGGTGGCGGGCGTAGCGCCCCACGGCGATGGCCGCATACTCGGTATGTGCACTGACGACCAGCCCGCGCGGCTGGCCAAAATCCAGAAACACCGCTTCTTCGAGCAGTAGCCCGCGGTCACTGGGGTCGTCGGGTGTATCGGTGGGGTCTTGCAGCCAATAGTAGCCGTACACATTGCGCAGGGCCTTGCCCTTGTAGGCGTTCAGTTGTTCATAGTGCTGCCGACGCAGCACACCGTGCGGAGAATACATGCCCGTCGAACGTTTCGGGCGGGGCCGAAATTCCCTATTTTCACGCTCAGCCGCCATTTGTACCGACAGCCTTTCGCCATCAGCCATGCGCAGTTTCAAGATTTTCAACGACCCCGTCCACGGCTTTGTGGAGGTGCCGCGCGGGCTGATTCTCGAGATCATCGACCACCCGATCGTCCAGCGCCTGCGTCGTATCAAGCAGATGGGCCTGAGCGACCTCGTCTACCCAGGCGCGGTGCACACGCGTTTCAACCATGCGCTGGGGGCCATGCACCTGATGCAGCTCGCCTTAAGGGCACTGCAAGAGAAGGGCGTCGATATCAGCGACGAAGAGTCCGAGGCAGCGCGTATTGCGATTCTGCTGCACGACATCGGCCACGGGCCGTTCTCGCATGCGCTGGAAGGCGTGCTGGTGCCGGGTCTGCACCACGAGCAGATGACGCTTATGCTCATGGAGCGCCTCAACCAGGAGTTTGGCGGGCGCTTGTCGCTGGCCATCAAAATCTTCCTAGGTCAGCACGAAAAGCCGTTTTTGCACCAGCTGGTGTCCTCGCAGCTCGATATGGACCGCATGGACTACCTGCAGCGCGACAGCTTTTTCTCGGGCGTACAGGAAGGCGTCATCGGTGTCGACCGCATCATCAAAACGCTGACGGTGGTCGATGGCAAGCTGGTCGTCGAAGAGAAGGGCATGTACTCCGTCGAGCGCTTTCTGATCGCCCGTCGGCTGATGTACTGGCAGG
>CAZTEZ010000107.1:0-4168 GCA_964611815.1 uncultured Bacteroidia bacterium
CTCAACAAGCGCTTCTGTCTAGGTTAATTTGTTTCTGTTTTGGGGAAGCTTACATTCTGGTTCAAGACTAAAAATTCTGGTTCTACATTAATAATACCCCTCCCCCTTCTGCGCCTTCGCTTTCAGTGATGCCGGCACAGCAAAACGCTCGCCATAGGCTTGCTCAAAGCGCTCGCAGCGTTCTACGAACGCCTCAACACCGACGAAGTCGATGTAGCTGATCGTGCCACCGGTGAAGGGCGCGAAGCCCCAGCCCATGATACTGCCAACGTCCGCGTCTTTGGGCTCAGCAACGATCCCCTCGTCCATGCAACGCACGGTTTCGAGCGCCTGGATGGTCAAAAGGCGCTGCTGCATGGTCTCGTAGTCGGGGTGGTTGTCTTTGGTCGGGTAATGCTGGGTAAGCGCCGGCCACAGGTGCTTTTTCTCGTTTTCGGGATAAGCGTAGAAGCCCTTGCCCGCTTTCTTGCCGGGGCGGTCCAGCTCTTCGATGAACTTCTTGCCGACGACCGCAGAAGCGTGCGTCAGCTCGTGGCCTAGGTCCTTCTCGGTCTGCTTCACGATGTGGTACAAGAGGCTGATGCTCACCTCGTCGGCCAGTGCGAGCGGGCCCACGGGCATGCCGGCAGCTTTGCCAGCGTTTTCGATCATGGCGGGTGGGCAGCCTTCGCGCAACAGCTCCATGCCTTCGTTGACGTAAGTCGCGAACACCCGAGAGGTGTAGAAGCCGCGGCCGTCCTTCACGACAATGGGCGTCTTTTTGATCGTCTTCACGTAGTCAATTGCCCAAGCGAGTGCACGTTGGCTGGTCTTTTCGCCCATGATGATCTCAACGAGCGGCATTTTGTCGACCGGCGAAAAGAAGTGCAGGCCGATGAATTCCGTCGGGCGGCTGCTGGCTTCTGCCAACCCAGTAATGGGCAGCGTGGACGTATTCGACGCAAAAACGCCGTTTTCGTTCATCACCGCTTCTGCTTCTTGCGTCACTTTCGCCTTCAGTTCGCGGTCTTCAAAGACGGCCTCGATTACCAAATCGCAGCCTTTCAAATCGTCTGCCTTGTCTGTCGGGTGTATGCGATCGAGCAGCGACTGCGCTTTCTCTTCGCTCATGCGCTTTCGGCTAACTGCCTTTTGCACCAGCTTTTCGCTATACGTCTTGCCTTTTTCCGCCCCTTCTTGCGAGACGTCTTTCAGCACAACCTCATAGCCCGCCTTGGCACTCACGTACGCAATGCCCGCGCCCATCATACCGGCCCCGAGCATGCCTATTTTTTTGATGCTGCTCTCGCCTTCGTCTTTGGGGCGGGCTTTGCCTTTGTTGGCTTCCGTGAGGTTGAAGAAGAGCGTGCGAATCATGTGCTTCGACTCCTTGCTCATCACGGCCTTCGTGAAGTATCGCGCCTCAATGTCAAGTGCCTGATCGATCGGCAGTTGTGAGCCTTCGTAGATGCAGCTCAGCGCATAGCCAGCGCCGGGGTAGTTGCCCCAGGTTTCTTTACGGAGCAGGCCGATGCCTGCACTCATAACCTGCGCACCTTGCGGAGTCATCACACCCCCACCCGGCAGCTTGAATTTCTTGTCTTCCCATGGCTGCTGGGCTTTGGGGTTATCAAGCACCCACTTGCGGGCTTTCAGCAAGAGTTCATCTTTGTCCTCCGCCAAATCGTCGATCATACCGATGCGCTTGGCTTTTTCGGGACGGTTGCGCTTGGCTTGCAGGATGTTCTCCATCGCTGGTTGCAGACCAATCAGACGCGGGAGGCGCTGGGTGCCACCGCCGCCGGGCAGTACGCCGAGCTGGACTTCTGGCAGGCCGATCTGGATGCGCTTGTCGTCGATGGCGATTCGGTGGTGGCAAGCCAACGCCAGTTCGTATCCCCCCCCCAATGCCGAGCCATTGATGGCTGCCACAACGGGCTTGCCACAGGTTTCGAGGCGCCGCAACTGCGCGTTGAGGTTCATCGTGAGGTTGTAGATGTCCTCGGCATCGGTCAGGCGCAGGAGCATGTTCAAATCGGCGCCAACCATGAATTCCTTGCGGCTACTGGTGATGACGAGCCCGCGCACTTTGTCGTCGTTGACGGCCTTCTCGACGTAATCCTGAAAGCCCTGCATCGATCCCTCGTTGATCATATTAACGGGGTAGTCCTGCATGTCGAGGGCGATGATGGCAACGCCGTCGTCTTCCAGTGTGTAAGTGGCTGCTTTGTTGTGTTCTGTTGTAGACATCCGTGAGATGTTTTGGAAGAAAAATCTGATTATTGGTTAAGTAGGTTCTGTAATGTTAATTCGATGTTGTCATAGCGAACTTTAGTGACACTTCCAGGTGTATTTTTGATTTTTCTAGTAAGTACTTCATCAATCGTATCGTAACTGAACTGATCACTCCATTGAACATTTCGTCTGTGATTGATGTAACAATTAGGCCCGTAGATATAGTTATCATCTTCTACAATGCCTATATAAAATCCTGAACTATCTGAGTCGTTCATTACCACCAATTCTCCCTGTGTGAATTCATCCCGTAAATTAATTAGCTGATTTGTCCATCCAGTAATTACACGGGGGTTCCGACCGGGGTTTAAATTGTCAATGTCTTGTCTGATTTCAATTAGGGTGCGATTTTCAATTTGTAAATTGTTAACTCGCATTCCACAAACACTGTTCTGAAGGGACTCTTCAACATGCTGTTCTTTTTCACCCCGATATCCATTAGTAATTCTCCAAACTGGCATAGTTGTAAGTTTAAAGTGATTAAAAAGAATCGACGCGCTCAATGATAGTAGCAACCCCCATGCCGCCGCCCACGCACAGCGTCGCGAGGCCGAAGGTCTGGTCGCGGCGCTCGAGTTCATCGAGGGCAGTGCCAAGAATGATGGCACCGGTGGCGCCCAGCGGGTGTCCCATCGCGATAGCCCCGCCGTTGACGTTCACTTTGTCGTGTGGAACGTCCATGTCTTGCATGAATCGCAACACAACGGCTGCGAAGGCCTCGTTAACTTCGTAGAGGTCGATATCGTCTTTCGTCAGCCCGGCTTTATCGAGCGCCTTGCGGGTGGAGGGTGCCGGACCCAGCAGCATAATCGTGGGCTCGGTGCCGACCATCGCGTAGCTGCGGATTTTCGCGCGGGGTGTCAGACCCAGCTCTTTACCCATCTTTTCGTTGCCGATCAGCACCAGGCCGGAGCCGTCCACGATGCCCGAGCTATTGCCGGCGTGGTGCACGTGATTGATCTTCTCGACCTCCGGGTACTTCTGAATTGCAACATTGTCAAAGCCAGCCATCTGCCCCATCATCTCAAACGACGGCTGCAATTCGCCAAGCTTCTCAACTGTAGTGCCGGGGCGGATAAACTCATCGTGGTCGAGAATCGTGAGGCCGTTGGGGTCGGTCACCGGCACCAGCGATTTGTTGAAATAGCCTTTCTCTCGGGCGTTGGCAGCGCGCTTCTGTGACTCGACAGCAAAGCTGTCGACATCGTTGCGCGAGAAGCCGAACTTGGTGGCAATTAGATCCGCCGATACGCCCTGGGGCACGAAATAGCCGGGCAGCGCCACCGAGGGGTCCATGTACCACGCACCGCCGTCGCTGCCCATCTTGGCGCGCGACATGCTCTCCAGTCCACCGCCAATGACCATCTCGGCCATGCCAGCCATCACATTGGCCGTCACGGAGTTGACTGCTTCTAGCCCACTGGCGCAGAAGCGGTTCAGGGTGTAAGCCGCGACGCTGTCGTCGTAACCGGCATTCTGTGTGCAAGCTTTGGCGACGTTGCCGCCCTGCTCTTTGATCTGCGTGACACAGCCGAGCGCCATGTCGTTGATCTTACTGGTATCCAGGTTGTTGCGCGCTTCTAGCGCCTTCAGCAGATTGACAACCAGTTGTACGGGCGTCACTTTGTGCAGCGTGCCGCTGGCTTTGCCTTTGCCGCGGGGGGTGCGCACGGCGTCGTAGATATATGCGGTATTCATAGCGTAGGGCGATTAAAAGACCGGCCACAGACCGTTCGGTCTGAAGTTACACTATGAAAGGAAGTTTAGCAACAGGAAAAGGGAAAGTGCTGACGGCACTCTACAACACATCAATATTCACTCAGTGAGTAGTCACCTGAGAATCACGGGCCAATAGCTTCTCAAACTCATCAGCCAACTTGTTTGCAGTCTTTAC
>CAZTEZ010000107.1:4178-8740 GCA_964611815.1 uncultured Bacteroidia bacterium
GCTGGAGACAGGTATACGAGGCGCTTTGCATCTGATGGCGCAATACCCTCTTCGAGTTTTAAGTAAAGAACAGCCTCGCCCAAAGTCAATTCAGCAGTTTTCAGGTATTGCAAAGCCGCCTCAATACCTCCTTTCGCCTTATGACGATGGTACTGAGTGGCTGATGCTTTTGAATACAATGCTGTTGCAATACTCATGATCACAATATTAAAGGGAAATATTCAACTTCCGCTTACCGGGGTTTGAGGTTGAGCCGCTTTCGATACGGGTGTAGCTACCAGTTATACGTTGAAAGCCTTGGCCAGTTGCCCATTCGATTAACGCTTTTCTGAGCTTGAGCATTGCGAGACGACCATATCTATTGGCAAAGCTGTTATCCATAACGCCATGCCCGGTATAAATTACGATCTCCATGACAACTAATTCCTCCGTATTTAGGCTCATTGGATCAAGATAACATTCCGAGATGATTTGTGGGAGCTTGTTCTCAGGTTTGATCGTTAGCCTCAGATAGCCAAGATCTGCTTCGTACAGTATTTCTTGTTTGGCCATTAAATACTATGTATCGAAAGGCATTTACAAATTTACGCAAACCGCCCCAGCCCCTCCCGAAGAATCGCCTGAATGAACTGCGCCGGCGTCATATCCTCCAGCGCGGCTTGGTGAAAGATACAGGTGGCCGGTGTCATGCCCGGCAAGCTATTCACCTCGATGAAAATGACCTCCGGGTCGCGCGTATCAAACACCCGTACGAACGCATCGATACGCCCGTAGCCACTGGCATCCACAGCCTTAGCGGCTTGTTCGATCGCCTCCCGCACCTTGCGATCAATGTAAGCCTGGCGCTGTGGGTCACTCGAGAAACGCGCTGGGGTGATGTTCTGCCCCTGCCCTGCCAAGAATTTTTCCTCGAGTGAGAGGATGCCAGCTCCTACTAAAGCTTCACTGGGCGCTAGTACGCGGTACTCGCGCTTACCGTTGGCGGTGTGCGTCTGAAACCCGACGGTGATTTCTAAGAAGCGGTCAGCGTCATTCGGGCGAATCAGCTCCTCAAAAAGCAACACGGTTTTGATCGGAAACTCCTCTTTCGGGCTGATTTGCAAGGCTTTCTGCAGGTGCTCAGCGACCTCGTCGTCTTCCCGGAAGATTGCCTCGATAAACGCCTGCAGCTCATCACGCGAGTCGATCTTGCGCACCGCGCTACTGCAACCGTCGTCGACGGGCTTGCCGATGAGCGGGTAGCCGAATTCAGCCTCTAGTTCGTCTAGTACGCTTGAACTACTCGCTTCCCAATCTTCACGCTGAACGAGTCGATGTTTGGGTGCAAGCAAACCTGCTTCAATTAGTTTTTCGTTCGTGGCGTATTTGTCCATCGACAACTGCGCGCTACTCGACGCACTGCCGTTGAATGGCAGACCGAGCCGCTCCAGGCGCGCTTGCAGATCGCCGTCTTCGCCCGGTCGGCCATGGAGCGCCAGGAAGGCAAAGTCATAATTATCAACGAGTTGCTGCAAAGAGACATACTCTGGCTGGCTGGCATTGGCCTGTAAATCCCCCGCGAATTCAGCCACCTGACCGGTGATCTGCTGAACAAGTGCATGCGTGCTAGCAGCCTCAGCCTGAGCGGCTATGCTCTTTGCAATATCATCAGCGTTGTCTTTCAGCAGTAGGTTGATTGGCAGTCGCCAGATTGAATACGGCGGGTCGTCGGGGATCGACAATCTATCCTTCACACTGTCGCTCAAGTAGTTGTTGTGCAAAAGGAAGTGCGGGATAGGCGTCTGGCCCTCGGCACTGTTCAGTTTTTCGAAAATGTTGCGTCCACTTTCGACAGAAATATGCCGCTCGCTGGAGTAGCCGCCGAAAATAACAGCCACGTTAAAGGCATCAGATTGGGACGAGCGTACTAGATCGCTTGCCGCAGCAAGTTTTTTCCTCAACTGGACCACTTTGTCTGCCCCCGGCATCACTTCCGCCCGGCGTCGAACCGACTGCCGGATGAGCAGCGTCAACAAGTCCTTAGGTGAGAGCCCAACTTCCGCCGCCTGGTGAAAGAAAAACGAGCTCGGCAGCATCCCGCTGGTCGTGTTCGGGTCGTTAAGGTAAACCTCACCATTGCGGTTAATGATGCCGTCTAGTCGGGCGTAGACCTCCATACCGAGCGTGGTGTAGAGCTGTTCTGCCCGCTGGCAGATCCGGCGCACGTCAACATCTGGCAGTTCGATGGGCGTGACTTTATTCGCGATTCCAGGCAGGTACTTGGCGCGGTAGTCATATACTGCGGAGACTTTGCGTATTTCAGTTGGCGGCAGCGCAAGTGGCTGCCCATCAGGCGATTCGATGACGATCACCGAGAATTCGGTGCCGTCGATAAACTGCTCGATCAAAAGGCGATGGGGTGCGTCAATCGCCTGAATTTGTACAAGCGTACTAGACGCTTCAATGAATTGCTTCAGCGCCCGTGGGCTGCGAATGATCTGCTTGTCATTGTCGTCCGCTTGTACACGAGCAGGTAGTCCGATTCCGCTGCGAATATCCGTCAAACTGCTGATATGCTGGCGCTTAGCGTCCTCGTCAAGCGAATTGAACCAGGCCGGATCAGTCTCTGCGCGGAACTGCACGGCCTCAATGGCTGCAGCTAGGTCATCCGTACTATCCACGATCTTCACCCCAATACTCGAACCCTGCGTCGGGTGCTTCACCACGCAGGGGTAGCCGACTTGTTGCTGCACCTCTGCTTGAAGCTGCGCCACATCCAGACCCTTCAAATTGACTTCCAGATACTTAGGCGCGTTGAAGTCAGCCCCTTTTTGAAGCGTATGCTGCCGAAGCTTGTCGATACCCACACTGGACGGGAATATCCCGCAACCGCTGTACGGTATGCCTAACCACTCGAGCAGGCCCTGAATGCGGCCATCCTCGCCGAAGTTGCCATGCAAACTGAGGAATGCGAAGTCGATGATCCGGGGTAAGTCTTCCAAGCGTAGGGGCTCGCCGATCTGACGCAGCAGCGCGAAGTGGGCGTCTGAGTGCGGCTCGATATCCAGATGCTCGACGTAGAGCTGAAAGCCTTCAGCATCAGCGGGGTAGGCATTGGCAGGCGGGAAGAAATCGCGGATGGTGCCTTTGTAGATGTACGGCCAGTCGAGCCGCACCAGCCCGCCGAGGCTGTCGATGAAAATCGGCACCGGCTCAAATCGCGAGCGGTCGAGGTTGTCGTAGACGGTGCGGGCACCGGCGAAGGCGATTTCGCGCTCGCGCGACCGCCCGCCAAACAGAATGCCAATTCGGGGTTTGCTCATGTGGCTGTACTCGGGGTGATGTCACACCGAAATTCGGGTGTACGTCATCCTAATGCAAACCCAAAACATATAAGGTGCCGCTATTGACCCGGCACGCCGTCTACCTTTTGCAGAGTGTAGACTTTTTCTGACTCTATCATCGTCATGGTGAGCGTTTCACCGCTCAGTGATAGACAAAAGTTTTCTTCATAGCCAGCTTCCGGGTCAGCCGTACTCACACCATGATCGCCGAAGGGCTCAGCCGAGCGGGTAATCACCAGGCCACCGTCAAGAAACCACTGAATGGTACTGTTTTCAAACTTGACATAACCTTCACCACGATGGCCATCGGTAGATTCGACGATTTTCCAGGCGCCGTTGATGTCACTCATACTAACGGCTGCACCATCGGGGCAGCTGGGCCCGCAGGCGGTGAAAAAAAGCAGCATTGTTGTGAAAAGGAGGGGTGCAACGTATTTCACGATTGTTTTCTTTAAATGTTGATCCAAAATACAAGGAAAGTGTCAACCTTCAAAGTGGCGCTGCTGGTTTCAATTTGAGGCTTTTCAGCTAGGTCAACCCTGTCGCCTAACGAACGGCAAGCCAGTTCGCGGTTTGCTCATATGGCTGAGGGTGTGGGTGCGTTGCCCCGAAATTCGGGCGAAAGTGCGCGGGATGCAAATGCGCCGTTCGCATGTCTGTAAGTGCTACTCTTTCCCACGAAACCGACGCACCTCCGGTGGCTCACCCACCAATTTGAGTAATTCATAGTAGATGCGCGTCCCCTTGGCCTCTGGGTGGTTTTGCACCTCCAGCCGCAGTTCATCTTCGGCGGATTTGGTCATGCAGATCTCAATTACTGCGCCAGTTTCTTGTGTTGTGAAGCCATGGTCGCCGCTGGGCTTGAGCCCAGCCGAGTGACTCGCGGCGACGGTCTTGGTGTCTGCCATATCAAACCACTCCAGCTCATTTTTCTTCAAATGCAAGATTGACAACCGCGGATGGCGGTGGTGGTTGGTCGCCATCACAGCGTAGTAGCCCTCAGCCTCGTCAAGCGAAAGCGCCGGCGCACTGGGGCAGGTGCTGTCGCTGCAGGCGGTCAAACACAATAGTAAGGCGACTATGGGAAGAAACACATAATGGATTTTCATGACAGACTTATGACAAGTGATTGTAACCAGTCGCAATCTAAACAAGCTCGCCGACTTTTTCCGACCCTTCTCATAGGATGAGGGTGTGGGTGCGTTGCCCCGAAATTCGGGCGAAAGCGCGCGGGATGCA
>CAZTEZ010000107.1:8750-9675 GCA_964611815.1 uncultured Bacteroidia bacterium
GATATTTCCCATGAAGCCCCCCTAATCTCCCATGAAAGTCATGAAAGTTTGTTTCATAACACAGCAGCATTAAGCAGTAAGCTGATCTCATTAGGAATTTTGAGTTTTTTTTTTGTTGCCGTCAGTTTCTTACATTAAGCCCAAACACAATGAAACTACTTTCAAACACCATGTTATTACTTTGCTGCTTTGCAGTATTTACGCTTTCAAGTTGTGCTGAAGAGCAGGATGTCGTTGAGCCCAACGACGCTCAAAGCACCAGTGTTAAAGAGCACCGGGCGACAAGTGACTATCCTGATTCTCAAATCATAGACTATTTTGGCTTAAATCTCGCTCCTGGCAGTGCTACCCCTACTTACAGCCAAGCCAAGTATGGGTGGGATGACTTTTACCTCAGTGACAACGGCAATTTCTCTGGCGCTGAATTCTATGACTACACAGGTGACCCTCCTAGCTTAATGAGACATGTCTGTGACCATGAGTTTTACTTTACTTTTGATGAAAATGGCGATCCTAATGGCCATGGTTGCTCAAGTCCAGGTATCGATTGTGAACTCAGCTCGGCTGGCACAATTACTACACTTTGCTCTAATCTCTGTCTTTTTTAATAGTATGACAGTACGCAACCTACTCGTTATCATTTTGGGTGCATGCAACTTAGTTGCATGTGCCCAATCTGATTCTAAAACGGCTCACACGCATGAGTACAAAGAACTACTTTTAATGGATGAGTTCATTGAGTTTAACTTTAATGAAAATAGTAAACCATTAAGAAGTCAGCCTATTTCCAAGTCTAAGAATAGGTATATCACAACTTCTGCTATAATTGAAATAGAAAACGATAATGGAGAGTTCAACAGTATTGACTTGAAGTCTCTGTAATGCCCCCCAAAATTTAGACAGCCCCATAAGAAAACCTGAGAAC
>CAZTEZ010000108.1:0-9384 GCA_964611815.1 uncultured Bacteroidia bacterium
TTACACCCCTCAAGAGCTCATCGAAATCGCCAAGCTCAGCGCCAAGCAACGCGCTGTGCAGTTTTCGCCCAAAGCCAAGCGTTTTATGTACACCAAGCTCGTGGAGGCCTATCGCACCCGCGACAAAAGCTTCGGCAACGCGCGCTACGTCATCTCGCTGGTCGAGCAGGCGAAGATGAACCTCGGTCTGCGCATCATGGACCGCGAGGGCGTCGAGGAACTGAGTAAATATGAGTTGAGCACCATTCGCCCGGACGACATCGCCGGCATCTTCGACCAGGAAGCCGCCCGCATCGCCGACTTGCCCGTTGACGAGGAGCTCCTGCGCATCAACCTCGAAGAGCTGAGCAACCTCATCGGCCTCGAAAAAGTGAAGCAGGACATCGAAGAGCTCGTGCAGCTCGTGCGTTTCTACCGCGAAATCGGCCGCGACCCGCGCGATGAGTTCTCGCTGCACACCATCTTTGAAGGCAACCCCGGCACTGGCAAAACGACCGTGGCGCGTATTCTGGCAAACATTTACAAAGCGCTGGGCATACTTGAGCGCGGACATTTGATTGAAGTCGACCGCCAGAAATTGGTGGCGGGCTACCTGGGCCAGACCGCCGAGAAAACGGACAAAGTCATCGACAGCGCCAAAGGCGGCGTTCTGTTCATCGACGAGGCCTACACGCTCGTGCACGGCGATTCGGATAGCTTCGGCAAGGAGGCCATCGCCACGCTACTCAAGCGCATGGAGGACGAGCGCGGTGAGTTCATCGTCATTATCGCTGGCTACCCGCAGAACATGGAGCAGTTCATGAAGTCGAACCCGGGACTGAAATCGCGCTTCGACCAGAAGCTCGTCTTCGCGGATTACGAGCCCATGGAGATGTTCAAAATCGCAAAGGCCATGTTCAAACGCGAGGGCCTGGTGATGAACAAATCGGCGCAGAAGTTCCTGAAAAGCTACCTCAAAGACCTCTCTGCTGAGCGCGACAAATACTTCGGCAACGCCCGTACGGTGCGCAAGCTCGTGGAGCGCGCGATGAAAAACCAGCACCTGCGCCTCGCGCGTATCCCTGAAGACGAGCGCTCGCGCCACATGATTCAGTCCATCACCCTGCGCGACATCAAGGGCTTTGACCAGAGCGACGTGATGGAAATCACGCAGAGCATCGGCTTCCGACGCTCGGCCGGCACCAGTAGCAGCGATAGCTAAACCGCAGATTGGCAATCATGAAAGCGCTTAACGATAAGTCGGCACTCGTGCTGTTTAGTGGCGGGCAAGACTCCACGACCTGCCTTTACTGGGCGCTAGAGCGATATGAGCACGTGCTTGCCATCAGCTTTGACTATGGCCAACGCCACGCAGTGGAGACCCAACAGGCCGAGAAAATCGCAAAAGACGCGGGTGTGCCGCTCAAGCAGTTGCGCATCAGCAGCCTGGCGCAGTTGGGCGGGAATGCGTTGACGGATGATATCGCCGTGGAAAACAACCTAGATGCTGAAACCGGCTTGCCCAATACGTTCGTACCAGGACGCAACCTCTTCTTTCTGACGCTCGCCGCGGCTTACGCGTATCAAATTGGCGCGAAACACATCGTCGGTGGCATGTGCGAGACGGACTATTCCGGCTACCCCGACTGCCGACAAGATTTCGTGTCCCATGCCCGGCAGACGATCAACCTAGCAATGGAAGCTCAATTTGAAATACATACCCCGCTGATGTATCTGGACAAAGCGGCGACCTGGCAACTCGCAGATAAGCTTGGCTGTTTGGAAGTGATCGTCAACGACTCCCACACCTGCTACAACAACGACCGCGAGCACTTTCACGCTTGGGGCTACGGCTGCGGCGAGTGCCCGGCTTGCGAACTCCGACGCACGGGTTACGAGCGTGCTTTGTTGGACTGATGTTCAGTTGCGAGCTGCTTGAATCGCTGTACAAATAGTTCTTTTTCAGTAGAAAATGCAAATTTTAAATCAGGCGACTGTTGAGCGCCGGACAGCCCATGCATGAGGAGGATCTGCTCGGTCAGCTTTTCGCTGTGCAGCTCAATGTCCAGCTCCTTTACGGGCAGGGCATGTCGATAGTCGCTGAAGAACGCCCGCCAGTTTGCGCAATCAGTGTAAAGCAGCGGGCGCTGGTGGTAGCGGTAGCTATAAAGTTTCGTAGGGACTTTCCGCGTCAAACGAGGCGTATTTTCATAAAACGCCATGCCAAAATTAGTCGCCTGAACAAGCCCATTGATGAGCTCTGGTGCCACGGGCGCTTCACCGCCTATCAGCAGAATGTCCGTCCGGCGCTCAATCTGAATGCGCAAGCGCTTGAGCGTCTGCGCATCCGGTGCATATCCAGCGATGATCAGCAGGGGATTGTGGCCTTGCTCGCGCAAAGGCGCCGCAATTTGATCGAACAGACGCAGACTCCGCCAGATGCCCCAGGTCTCTGCAATCGTGCCGGAATACAGGAAACTGAGGCTGATTTTCAGCCGCTCCTGTACATCGAAAGGCAAGGTGCTGCCCAACTCAGAATCGTGCTTATTGCGCACAACGAGCGCCTTTTCGCGTGCGTTTAGCACGTCGTAGTAGCTTTCTTCGGCGTAAATCACGAGCGAAAGCGCCCGCAGCATCAGGCGCTCAATCACCCGCACCGACCAGGCGAGCACGCTACTCACAGGCCACGGCCACCCCACCCCGGCCTGCAAGTTGGCGTGGTAGTCTTCGTGCATGTCGTAAACAATGCGCGCCTTGGTCAAGAGGCGCAACAGCGGGACGATCAGCAGCAGCTCTGGCGCATGTAGATGATAGACCTCTGCCTTGGTTTTCAATGCCTTACGTAGCAGAATGAAAGGCGCAAACAGCCGTCGAAGTGTGCGCCGCCCAAAAGGCGAAAGCGGCTGCAGCTCAATGTGTTCATGATCTGACTGCGCTGCTGCATCGCCCTGGCCGATGATGACTACTTCAAAGCCCGCCTCAGCAAGCGCTTTCGCTTCTTTGTGGTACATACGCGGGTGGCGGACGGCGTTCAACACCGTCAGCATACATACGCGTGGCCGTGCCACTGTGGCCATGGGCTTGGGGAATTAAACCTGTGCGTGCTTTTCGACCAGCACGCGCTTGTCTTTGTCGATGGCGGCGTTCACCAGACGGCCTTCAATGAAGCGCTCCAAGGGCTTGATGATCAGTACCAATAGCAGCTTGAAGCCCCACGAGAGTGCGATGCTCCAAAGGTCGTCTTGCCCGAGCGACTCTTCGAAGACTTCCTCAAGAAGCTCAGAAATAATGAAGAGGACGATGGCGACGAACAGAATGTACGTCTGGGCTTTTCGACCTGCTTTGGCGCGCGTTAATTCGTCGATGGTGAGCTTCAGCTCTTCGTTGGTACTGGTGAGGTCGGAGTTAATCTGCGCGATTTCGTCCGACTGTTGCTGCAACATGACGTTGGCAGACTTGAGCTTGCGTTGCAGACGGTCGCCGACAGACGTCAGGAGCTTCACATCACCCAACAGACGCTCGTACTTTTCGAGTACGACATCAAAATTCTCCTGAATCTCCTCTTTACTGGAGTCCAGTTCGCCATTGCGATTCTTCTCCACGAATTCCTTGTATTCTTGGAGGAACTCGATTTCTGGAGCGTAGGCCTTATCTGTTTTCGACTTTCGTGCCATTAGCGGGTGTCAACAGCAAGGCGCAATTTAGCAAAAAAGCCGTCCATGAAACGGATTCAGGCGGCTTAGTTGATAAATCGATAAACTGAGAGTAGCGCACAAGCAAATTGTGCACAACTGCTCAGGACTTAAAAATCGTCGTCGTCCGGCTTCTCGATCAGCTCGAATTCCATGGAAACAGTGTCCATGTAATCTTCACCGGCTTCCAGCATATCGGTGTCATCTTCGAAGTAATGCCAGCGAATGTGCACCGTATTGCCTTTGTCTTGATATTGACGGAATTTGCGCAGTACTTCGAGGATGTACTTAGCGCTGCTGGTATTGAAGTAATCCAGATTGAAGTCAATCTGCATGCTGTCCGTCGGACTTTCCGCAATGAATGCATCCAGCCATTCGAGAATGGGCTGAAAAACCTTCGTTGAGTTTTCCGGATACGAGTTACCGGAAAGCTCATACTGGTTGTTCTGCGGATCGAGAACAACTTTGGGGGTTTCGTAGGAGGGTTCTGCGAAGTACGGTTCCATTGTTGGCTGTGAAATTAGCTTCGGCACACGAACAAAACAATTTTTTTGGCTAGAGTTGACGAATACTCAGACCTCGATACGCAGCGTGAACCAACTGCGTTCGTTGTCAATAGTTTCAAAATCAAACGCTAACTGATTGTCGCGAGCTTTACGGGCCATGTCTAGGAAGCCCATACCGGCGGTTCCATCTTCAGAAAATTCACCATCGGCCATCACTTCTTTGTAGCGGGCACGCAGCGTGTCTTTGTCCATCTGGTTAATCGAGCTCAGGTACGTCTGCAACTTAGCCCGTTGCCTGACATTCACCAGGTTGCGCGCCTCAAAGGCCACGCCCTTCTCAATCTTGAAAACGGTGACAGACGGCAACAGCGCATCGGCTGCTTCCACATCGAAGAGGTTGTGATACAAAATGTTCTGCATCAGTTCGATCAGTACGTTGTTGTACTTCTGCACCGTAGCCGGGCGTGCGCCCTGGCGAACCAGCGTCTGCTCAAGCTCGCGGACGCAGTCGCGCACCGCCAGATTGTCCACCACACCGGTAAACGATAAAAGTTCTTGCTGCTGGGGAGCCAAATCAGTGGAGGGTGTCAAGCCAGTAATCTATTTGGTGAGTTCAAAGCTCAGAGCTACTTTGCCGAAACTGTGCACAGTCTAGACTTTCGCCTAGTGATATTACGTAGTTCATCTTGTTAGGTTACAGCTTTGTTGAATTTTTTTGAAAAAATTGACGAATCGGCCTTCCTATGGCTAAACGGGCTACATACGGAAGCCCTCGACCCGGTCATGTTCACGCTGACGAACAAGTGGACGTGGGTTCCGATGTATGCCATATTGCTCGGGCTGCTGCTCTGGCGTTGTGACTGGAAGCGCGTGGTGCTGCAGGTCATCGCGGTGGTGTTGCTCATTACGATTACCGATCAAACAGCATCGGGTTTTCTGAAACCCACCACCAAGCGCCCGCGCCCCTGCCACGAAACAAGTCTGCAAGGCCAGGTGCACACCGTGAATAATAAATGCGGCGGCAAATACGGCTTTGCATCCTCACACGCGTCGAACACGATGGGCCTGGCGGTATTTCTGGGGCTGCTGCTGGGGCGGTATTGGCGATGGCTGCGCTGGCTGCTCATCGGCTGGGCGGTGCTGCAGGGTTACACCCGGATCTACCTGGGCGTGCACTACCCGGGCGATGTGCTCGCGGGCTTTTTAATTGGCATCGTGGCCGCGCTTATGGTAAGGTGGCTGTATGACTACCTGGCAGAAAAATTGGTCGAAAAAAACGTGCTAAGAGCATCTGATTAGATAATTTGGCGGCTGCCCAAGTACCGAATTTGGTATATTGCGTGCCGCCAATCATGATCTCAGACCTCCTTCAATTCGCGGATCTTTCACGCCTGCTGGTAACGGCCTCTGAAAGTATGGAGCACAAGACGCTGCTATACAGCGTCTTCGGTGGGATCATCGCCCTATTCCTGATCGTCGATCTGGGCTTTTTGAACCGCAAGGCGCACAAGATTTCGTTCCGCTCGGCGTTGCTGCAGACGCTCTTTTGGGTCAGCATTTCGCTCAGCTACGGTGTGCTGCTGTACTATTACTATGCACCCGAACGCGCACTCGAGTACTACACGGGCTACCTGACGGAGTACGCGCTTTCGATGGATAACATCTTCGTGATTATCCTGATTCTCAGGTACTTCAAGATCGAAGAGAAGTACTATCATGGCGTACTATTCTGGGGTATCCTGGGCGCGGTGGTGATGCGCGGCATTTTCATCTTTTTGGGCGCGATCCTCATTGCTAAGTTCTCGTTCATCCTCTACCTGTTTGGCATTTTCCTGCTGTACTCTGGCATAAAGATGTTGTTGCAAGGCGATGGTGGGGATGAAATTGACCCCGAGAAGAACTTCGTGATGCGCTTTGCGCGCAAGTACTTCCGGCTGACGACCGAGAGCCACGGCGGCAAATTCTTTGTGCGCAAAAACGGCCTGCTTTACGCTACACCGCTGTTTATGGTGCTGCTGCTGATCGAGTCGACCGACCTCATTTTCGCCGTGGACAGCATCCCGGCCATCATGGTCATCACCCAGGATCAGCTCATTCTGTACACCTCGAACATCTTCGCGGTCATGGGTCTGCGGGCGATGTTCTTCTTGCTCTCCAACGTGCTCGACAAGTTCTACCTGTTGCACAAAGGGCTGAGCCTGGTGCTGATTTTTATTGGGGTGAAAATGCTGCTCACGATTTTCCACAATGTGGAAAGCCTCCCACAATACGAGTGGACGCATTACTTCAAAATCCCTACCTGGGCCTCGCTGGCCACTATTGCCGCCATTTTGTTTGGGTCGGTCATCCTTTCTCTCGTATTTCCGAAAAAACAGAGCGAAGAAGCGCCCGCAGGAGACGATCCCACCACGCCTGTCATGGAACAATAAACTGTGCGCTGAACGCTGAAGACGCACTTACACACAAGCTCAGGTGGTGTTAAAACGCCGACTGTGAGCATGTTGAAAGCGAATTATTGTGCAAAACTAGATTTGGTCACACGCCCGCAGTAGCCTACCTTCGTAACATTCTTCCCGAAAGATGAAGCATATCTGTATTCATATTGCGCTTCTCTGTGGTCTTGTGCCCTTGTCGGTGCTAGCTCAAACGGATTCATGCTTTAAGGCGCATCGCGTCTTTAGCCACCCGTTTGAGTATGCGGCCAGCGACTTCCGCAATGACAAATGCGACATGTACCGCGTGGATGTCCGACGTGAAGCCGACAGCCTGCGCTTCTCGTTTGTGACAGAGCAGCAAGACACGCATTTTGTCTGCCCAGTGCTCGGCGAGAAGACGTCCAGCTTTGGCCCGCGTCATCTGTATTCGTCTAAGTTTCATTACGGCACCGACCTCGATTTGCACGACGGCGACACCGTGCTCGCAGCTTTCGACGGCGTGGTGCGCGTGTCGAAATACGACGACGGCGGCTACGGCAACGTGATCGTCATCGCGCATGCAGACGGCCTGGAGACGCTCTACGCGCACCTGTCGAAGCTCAATGTAAAGAAGGGCGACAAAGTGAAAGCTGGCGATTTCATCGGCAAGGGGGGCAGCACCGGCCGCTCGACGGGTGCACACCTGCACTTCGAGATGCGCTTTTTGGGCGAACAGTTCAACCCAGAACTGCTGGTCGATTTCAACAAACACCGCCTCAAAACGCCAGTGTTTACCATCAAACGCCAGCACTTCAAGCACCTGGATATCGCGGAGACTGAAGCGATTGGACATCAGTCCATCGACGAGCGCGCACTGAAACTAGGTGTTGGCGGCGGGCCCGATGGCGAGCACCACCCGCACCACAACTGCGCGCACCACCACTGAGGGGTAGTCGAACCGCAACTAGGCGCCACATTTAGCGTCTTTTCACAGATTATTCCCGGCCCGCTGGTTAACTTGCGCAACTATGCAAACGCAGCGCGCAATTTCTGATACCAATACGACGGGCGCCCCACTGCTCGAACTGCGCAACATTCGCAAGGCGTATGCGGATAAAGTAGCGGTGGACGACATCTCGCTGAGCATCCCGCGTGGGGTGATTTTCGGTTTGCTGGGCCCCAATGGCGCCGGCAAAACAACGACCATTCGGATGATCACCCGCATCATCTACCCCGACCGCGGGGAGATCCTTTTCGACGGCCAGCCCATCACCAACGACGACCAGCGCCGCATCGGCTACCTGCCCGAGGAGCGCGGACTGTACAAGTCGATGAGAGTACGCGAGCAGATCGTCTATATCCTGCGGCTGAAGGGCCAGGAGAAAGACCGTGCTCAAGCGCTCGCTGAGGAATGGCTCAAGCGTTTCGATCTGGACACCCGCGCCGACAGCAAGCTCAAAGACCTCTCGAAGGGGATGCAGCAGAAGGTGCAGTTCATCACAACGATTGCCCACAAACCGCCGCTGCTGATTCTGGACGAGCCGTTTTCCGGGCTCGACCCCATCAACACCCAGCTGATTGAAGACATCATCAAAGAGCTGCGCGACGAGGGAATCACCATCATCTTCTCGACCCACCGCATGGAGCAGGTGGAGCAGATGTGTGAGGAAATCGCGCTCATCAGTAACGGCAACATCGTTTTGCAGGGTCAGCTCGACGAGGTGAAACGCAGCTACCGCGAGCAGCAGTTCGTGATTGAAGCCGACCAGCCCTTCGAGCAGCTCAACCTGCCCGAGGGCGCAGAAATCCTCGCCAAAACACCGACGAAAGTGGAAGTGCAGTTCGACCATGAGATCGACAAGAGTGCGCTGATTCGCAGCCTGAACGAGCAGATTCAGCTCGCGCGTTTCATTCACGTGGAGCCGACGCTGCGCGAGATTTTCATCCAGTCGGTGTCCGAAAACAACCCACAACCTATTGAACCTGAGGCCGCTTGAACAACCTCTGGATCATCCTTCGCCGCGAATACCTCGTCCGGGTGCGCCACAAGTATTTTCTGTTGGCGACCTTCTTGGCGCCCATCGGCCTGCTGTTGCTGATGGTGCTGCCCAGTCTGCTGTTCACGCTCGATCTGTCTGACCGCCTCGATGTGCTGGTGTACGACCCCAGCGGGCAAGTCAGCGAGCGCCTCGTGGGTGACAACGATGTCAATCTCATTCCCTTCAAAGGCAGCCCGACCGAGCTGAAAGACTCGATTCGCAGTGCCGAGCGACTCGGCGGCCTCATTCTACCCGAAGACCTGAACAAGCAGGACATCACGGTGACCTTCCTGAGCAACGAGAAGGCTTCAATGAGCACCGAGTCTTCACTCAAAAAGAAGGTCAAAAAAACAGTTGAAGATTTACGGTTGATGCAGGCCGGGGTGAAAGAAGATGACCTTGAGAATGTGGCAGTCGACCTCGACTGGAGCTCGAAGACGATCCTGAAAGAGGGCGAAAAGGAGACCAACTCCATCATTGGCACCATTTTCGGTTACGGTATGGGCGCGCTGATCTACTTCCTGATTGCCATCTACGGCTCAATGGTCATGCGTGGGGTGCTGGAAGAAAAGACCAGCAGGATTGTGGAGGTCATGGTCTCATCCGTGAAACCCATTCATCTGATGTTCGGCAAAATCTTCGGTGTGGTGGCCGTCGGTCTCACGCAGTTCGTGCTTTGGATTCTGCTAAGCACGGTACTGCTATTCACGGTCGTGCCGCTCGTGATGCCCGATAACCCCGAGGCCATGCAGGC
>CAZTEZ010000109.1:0-9160 GCA_964611815.1 uncultured Bacteroidia bacterium
GTGGTGGTTTGCTGCCCATCAACATCACCTTTTATGAAGACGGGTTACCCGCAACGGCTGGTATCTTCGCACAGCCGGGTGGTGGCGGCTTGTTATCCGTGAATCAAAATCTTTTTAATGCTGGCTTTGGCATTGGTAGTGTCGGTCTGGACTTATTTGCGGCTGCTGAAGGCGGAGACGGTGGAGAGTGGGGATTCCCTGGTGAACAGGGCAACTTGAATGCAGGCTTCACTGGTACGGTTTCCGTTGGAATTTGTCCTGGGTTTTTATGTGTTACTACAAGCTTTACCTTTGATCTAATTGATCTTTTCTTTGGGGGAAGCGCCAGCTTTTTACCCTTGCCTGGCACCGGCGGAAATGCCGTTAAGCGTAACAGCAACCCTTTCCAACCCCTGCCAGACAACTTTTATCAAACGAGTTACACCAAAGGCCAGGTCGGCAACTAATCATCGTCTGTACTCATGCGAACGTTCACTCTTCTTTTCGTCTCGATCTGCCTCGCTGCTTGTGTACAAGCACAACTTACTGCGTCATACCAGTTCCAGAATACCACAGTAGATGGTACTCAGCAGGGTACACTGACACTTTCACTTGACGGCGAGCACCTCGGCATGCTTACCTCAAGCATGTCTCCGGACGCACAAGTTTCTCAGATGAATATTTACTTCACCGCTGGACAAGAGGAGGTTGTGATGTTCAATCCCGATCAGCCTGACCATGGCATCCGAGCTACGCTTGATCCAGTTCAGACCCCCCGTCTGAATCGTGTTGATGAAAAGAAAACAATTCGTGGTCGGGAGTGTGTATTGTACCGCGGCACATCAACTGACGGCCGTTATGAAGTTTGGGTAGATGAGGGACGAACGCCCGGATTTTGGAAATTTTCTGCCCTTGTAAACGTGCCTCTGATGGGTGGTCTGATCCACTCGAGCATTGACGGTTTGCCAATGGAAATGACACTCACGACACCGCAAGATCACAAGCAAACCTTCAAGCTAGTCAATCTGGTGGAAGGCACGGCTCAAAACACACAATTGCCGGGCGGTGTGAAAGTCCAGACTTTTGAGGAGTTCTTCAAAGCGCAGGCGATTGATCGCTCGGAAGAATCGCCGAACGACAAGTAAGAGATTACTCATGCCCGCCCCCCTTGCCGGTTACCGCGTCCTTGACTTTACGCGGCTGCTGCCCGGGCCCATGGCCACGCGTACGCTGGCTGATCTTGGGGCCGAGGTGATCAAAATCGAGCGCCCACCTCAGGGCGACTACGCCCGGCACATCCCCCCGATTCAGGGCGACTCGTCCTACCTGTTCAACCAGCTGAACCGTAACAAATGTTCGCTGGCGATCGATTTCGCCAAGCCTAAAGGGCGCGAGATTATATTGGAGCTAGTCAAAAATGCGGAAGTCGTAGTTGAAAGCTACCGCGGCGGTGTCATGCGCAGCCTGGGGTTCGACTATGATACCCTCCGCAGCGTTAACCCCAAACTCGTCTACGCTTCACTCACCGGCTATGGCAGCAAAGGCCCATGGGCAGAGCTCGCTGCACACGACTTGAACGTCGTCGCGCTCAGTGGTATACTCGATCAGAGCGGTAGCTCTGGTGGCCCGCCGCAGCTACTGAACTACCAGATCGCTGACATGAACGCCGCCCAGGCGCTGGTCACCGCCATCCTCACAGCCCTGCTCAAACGCGAGCGCCAGAACGAGGGCAGTCAGCTGAGCGTCAGCATGCTAGAGACGGCCATGACGAGCGCACCTGTGCTGCTCAGCAGCCACAATGCTTTCGGCCAACCCCTGCCGCGCGGCAACGACGGCCTGGCCGGTGGGCTCGCCAACTACAACATTTACCCCACGAAAGACAACCGTTACGTCGCCCTGGCGGCGTTGGAGTACAAGCTCTGGGAGCGCTTTTGCGACGCCATCGAATGCCCGGTTCTCAAGCCCCGGCACATGAGCTTCGGCGCAGACGCTGACACGCTGCACGATGAGCTTACAGATATCTTTGTGCAACGCACGATGGACGAGTGGGCTGAAATCGGCGTGCAGTATAACTGCTGCCTTACACCCGTCTTGCGACTGAATGAGGCACTATCTCACCCTCAGGTGCAGGCCATGGAGGTCGCTTATACCGTCGAAACGGAAGCAGTTCAAGCCACTCAATTCGGCTTGCCCTTTTCCATACAGGGGTATGCCGTGCCTTTTGCGCCTGCCCCTCGCTTGGGCGAGCACACGGCGCTCATCCTCGAGCAACTGAACATTGATGGTAGCTCTCAGGAAGCACTTATCAATCAGCAACTTATTCTGACCTAACCAATTCTCACGATGATCCCACGTTACATTTTTAACGAAGACCACGACCTGTTTCGCGACATGGTTCGCAAGTTCATGGAAACTGAGATCGCCCCGCACCACGCCGAGTGGGAAAAGCAGGGCCATATTTCGCGCGAAGCCTGGCTCAAAGCCGGCGAGCAGGGTCTACTTTGCGTCACGATGCCCGAGGAGTACGGCGGCAGCGGTGTCGATTTTGGCTACTCCGTCATTCTTATGGAAGAGCAAGCTTACGTCTATGCGAGCGGTCCCGGTTTCTCGCTGCACACGGATATTTGTGCGCCCTATATCCTGCATTACGGCAGTGATGAGATGAAGAAGAAGTACATGCCACGCATGGCCACCGGCGAGCTCATTTCGGCCATCGCCATGACTGAACCCGGCACCGGCAGCGACCTGCAGGGCGTGCGCACCACGGCGAAGAAGGAGGGCGACCACTACATCCTCAATGGCTCCAAGACCTTCATTACCAACGGTTACATGAGCGACCTGGTTATCGTCGTCGCCAAAACAGACCTGCACGCCGGAGCTGCTGGTACGAGCCTGTTTCTGGTAGAGACTGCCAGCGAGGGTTTCTCGAAGAATCCGCCGCTGCAGAAAATTGGCATGAAAGCGCAGGACACCTGCGAAATGTTCATGGACAACGTGAAAGTACCGGCTGAGAACCTGATCGGTCAGGAGGGCATGGGCTTCATGTATTTGATGCAGGAGCTACCCCAAGAGCGCCTGCTGATCGCAATCGTTGCCATCGCCGCCGCCCAGCAGGTGCTGAAGGACACCATCCGCTACACCAAAGAGCGCGAGGCGTTTGGGCGGCAAATTTTCAAGTTCCAGAACACGCGCTTCAAGCTAGCGGAGTACACCGCAAGGCTTGAAATGGCGCAGGCTTACCTCGACCGCTGCATCGAACTGCACCTGAAAGGCGAACTCGACGTCCCGAGCGCCGCAGCTTGTAAGCTAGTCTGCTCTGACCTGCAAGTTGAGCTCATCGATGAGTGCCTGCAGCTGCACGGCGGGTATGGCTACATCTGGGATTACCCCGTTGCCCGTGCGTATGCCGACGGCCGGGTGCAGAAAATTTATGGCGGCACGAATGAAATCATGAAGGAATTGATTTCGCGCGACCTATAAACCAGCGCTCTGCGCGCTTCAAAAGTGGGCGATTCGCCAAATCCTGTTATTTTTACAATAAACAACTCAACCAACAGACTATGACACTGGAAGAAATGACCGCAGCCGTAAAAGAGAAAGTCGGTGACAACGCTGGCGTAAACGCCACAATCAAGTTCGTGATCGATGGCGAGCAGTACATCTACGTGGATGACAACGCCAGCCCCTCAACGGTCACTAACGAAGACAAAGACGCTGATTGCACGATCAAGCTGAAAGCGAACAACTTCGAGAAGATCCTGAAAGGCGACATGAACCCGATGACGGCTTTCATGATGGGCAAAATCAAAGTTGACGGCAACATGGGCGTTGCCATGAACATCAACAAGATTCTTTAATCTCTTCTAAGAATCGCCATTAACAACACGCCGCTGCTGTTTTGCGGTATAAAAAAAGGCTGCCTGATTTCAGGCAGCCTTTTTTCGTGGGTGACGCTCGCATGAGCGCCGGCAGCACCTAGTGCTGCACCATGATTTTCTTGTTGATGCGCACGACCTCGTCACCGCGTTGCAGGACGACCTCCATGAGGTAGAGCCCACTGGCAAAGTCGGCTGTCGAGACTTGATAGACGCGCTCGCCTTCAGTCTGCCGACCCAGCGTGCGGGTGGACATCGTTTGGCCGGTAAGGCTGCGAAAAGTGTAGCTCACCTCTGCGTTGAAGGGCAGATCGACACTGATGTTGACGATGTCGCGTGTCGGGTTCGGGTAAGCACGCACGAGTTCGTTTTCAACAGCAGCAACCAGGTTGTCCGTATTCTCGCGGCTGGCCGTGCCCAGAGAGCCGCGGAAAACACCCGCTCCGGCAGTCGCAACATACAGATAGGCTTCGTCGCGCTTGCGCAGGCGGTAGGCCACGCGTTCAGAGTTTTCGTAGGTCACCAGCTGGCGCTCATAGTATTGGGCGTCCATACCATAAATAGCTGAGCGGCTCATCTGGCTGCCAATGACCTCGCTTTCCCAAACGGGCGGGAAACCAGGCGTAAGTTCTGAAGTCGTGAACAAGCCGAACTCCGTACCGACTGCAAACAACCAGTTCGGATTCACATCGTACAGCTGGTTAAAGTGCATATCGTGGATCGGTGCATGTACCATATCCCCCTGGATGCTTTCAAAAGTCGGGTTCGCGCTTTCGGCATCTGTAATTAGGTGAATGTTAGAGATTTGCTCGAAGTTCTGCCCGAAAAACTCTCGGTTGAAGTAGCTGCCGAAAGCAATAACCACCTGACTTTTATCGAAGGGGTTAATGGCGATGGCAGAAACGCTACGGGCGAATTCCGTGAACTCTTCGGTGTCAGGTGTCAGCTCTGCGAAAGAGAAATCGGGGTGTCTGGGGTCGTCGGCGCGGGTGATGCGGAAGATGCGACCACTATTCGTACCCACGTACACCGTGTACGTGCCATCTTCTGTGACATCAATTGCAGTAGGCACACCGAAATCTTCCTCAGAGAAGTTGGGCGTCAGGCGGGTCGTGTAGGTCTGCTCTCCTTCGTCAGCAGCCGTCCAGAACGGGCGCTGTGTGGCGTATACACCGAAGGCATTGGCCGAGAACACCCAGCGCTCAGCCAGCACGTTGTTCAGTGTGTCAATCACCAGGCTGTCACTGGCCGGGTCGACATATTCAACGAGCTTGAAGGGCGAAAACTGATGGTGATCGTCGAACGGCAGCTGAATCGCCGAGCAGGTGTCAGCCGTACCGGTTGCCCAGCTGCTGTCAGTCAGGAAGTCACCAAAGGCAGTGTCGGGCGTGGCGCAGAAGGCCTCGTAAGAGTTAAGGCCGTCGAAAGAACGCTGCAAACCGCCACCGGCACCGTTGCCGAGGTTCATGGTCGAGAGGATCACTTGCTGCGAGATGAGCTTAGATGTCCCCAGGTTGCCGATATCCGGGCGGCGGAAACGGTTGATGATGGTCCAGTTAGAGCCTTGCGTGCCCAGGCGGGCCACCATACCATTGGGATAGCTGCTGCCATATACGGCACCGTTCAAGGCTACAGCGACATCAAACATTTTGGCAACCTGCAAGCCACTCGTGCGCTGGGCAAAGGTGTTGCCGGCATCTGCAGAGCGTACGATCGGGCCGTCAGAACCCAGATAGAATGCAGTGCCATCATTGTTTTGTGCAAAGCTGTGAGCTCCACGCGGCACGTATTTGGGGTCGGCGGGGAAGGCGTAGATGTTGCGCGTACCGTTTTGCTTCCAGCCGCCGCTGGGGGTGTACTCGTACCATTTGTCACCGGCCAAATAAATGTGATCGGGGTCGTTGGCATCCACTTCTAAAACAAGTGCATAGTCGCCGATGCCATCCTCGAAGCCAACAGGCGTGAAGGGCGCGAACGTCTGTGAAGCAACACCGTCAATTTTATCAAAAGCTGAAGAGCGCGGGCCGATGCGTGTCCAAGTGTCGCCGTTGTCGGTCGACTTCCAAACGCCCCACAGGAGGCCCGTACCACTCACTTCGGTCACATAAATGACATTGGGATCGCTCGGGGCCACCGCTACAGCGAGGCGCAAGCTGGCGAGCGGTGAGTAGGAGTCGAAGTACGTGTCCTGCTCGTCGCGCGGGAAATCAAGCCCGCTGACTTGCGTCGTGAAAGATGCGCCGTTGTCATCAGAAATATAGAGGGAGTTGCCGGTGGCCGCAAAGATGCGGTTGTTGGCACCCAACTCAAGATCAAGCACCGCGTCATCAAGCGTCAGGGGTGGCGAAAAGCCGTGCGACGATTGCGTGACGGTTTGAAAGTTGTCGTCAGAGTACCAAACACCATTGGCGGTTGCTGCGAAGACACGATCGCCAACAGCGAGCATATCCTGAACTGACATCCAGGGAGACTCGAAGTTGTAATTGGTGGATGGGAAGGCATGTTGTAAGGTCGAAGTTGTCGGGCTGAACGTGTTGCCGCCATCCGTAGAAACGTAAACGCCATTGCCCAGACCACCGATCATGCCTTTATAAGCGCCGGGCTCTTCAGTAAAGGCCGTGATGCCGAGGTCAACGAGCGGGGTGTGGAAGTTACCGAGCAGGCCACGATCGAAAACAATATTGCCCGTACCGACGTAGATATTACCATTATCGGCAATTGCGATGGCCGAAGGTGTCAGGATGGTGGCATCTGAACGGTCTTCAACACCGTTGAAGCCTTCCACCCATTGCCAGTTTTGACCCTGGTCAGTGCTTTTGAAAAGACCACCATTGGGCGACGCGGCCCAAATGGCACCGCTTTGGTCGATGGCGAGCGACTGCACCGGCCCACCCAAGTTCGAGGGGCCAATTGGCCGCCAGGCTGCCGACTGGGCTTCAGCCGTTTGTAGGGTGCCGGAGCCGATGCCGAAAATCAAAAGCAGGCAAAGCGAGAGCCATCGCGTGGCGCTCATAGAGTTACAATATCCCATGTTTAACGTGTAGTTAATCGTCGGTAAACGCTACGAAAATAAGCAAACCCGTTTAAACCCAGCCGTCAGTAGCGCTTTAAAAATGGTCTACTGATAGCGGTGCAATCGAGTTTAACTGCAAAATACCAAGGAATAGCAGGCAAAGCACAAAACACTTTTACCGATTTTTGGGCGCGAGCCCCACTCCGTGCTGTAACTTTCGGTCGGAATTTCCCGGTGCTTTTAGTAGTACTTCAAAAATAATCCTAACTTTGAGCACCTCTTTACATTCAACGTAAAACACTACTCAGATGGCTGATATTGCAGATCGCGTGAAAAGTATTATCGTTGACAAGCTCGGCGTTGACCAAAAGGAAGTCACTGAAGAAGCGAGCTTCACCAACGATCTCGGTGCAGATTCTCTGGACCAGGTAGAACTGATTATGGAATTCGAGAAAGAATTCAACATCAGTATCCCCGACGAAGCCGCGGAGACGATTCAAACCGTCGGCGACGCCATCAACTACCTGAACGAGAACATCAAGTCTTAAGCACCCTTTAACCTTTCCGGCTTATGCCGAACAAACAGGTTGTCGTCACAGGCCTGGGAGCCCTTTCGCCCATTGGTCTCGGTATTGAAGCCTACTGGAAGGGCCTGAAAGAAGGCGTTTCTGGTGCGGCTCCGATTACGTATTTCGATACGTCGGAATTCAAGACCAAATTTGCCTGTGAGCTGAAGGGCTACGACCCCAAAGATTACCTCGATCGCCGTGAACAGCGTCGTATGGATGCGTTCACGCACTATGGCCTGATCGCTACCGATGAGGCCATCCGGGATGCCTGCCTCGATTTCGAGAAGCTCGATCGCACGCGCATTGGCGTGGTGGTCGGCTCTGGCATTGGTGGCATCACGACTTTTGAAGAGCAGATTGGCGAATATCACCACCGTCAGAAAGAAGGTGGCCCGAAGTTCAACCCGTTCTTCATTCCCAAGATGATTATCGACCTGATGCCAGGTCACATTTCGATGCGCTACGGGCTGCAGGGGCCCAACTATTCGGCCGTATCGGCCTGTGCCACAGCCACCAACAACATCATCGACGGTTGGATGCTCATCCAGCAAGGTCTTGCTGATGTGGTGATCGTGGGCGGTGCAGAAGCAGCGATTACTGAAGGCGGCATTGGCGGTTTCAATGCCATGAAAGCCCTCAGCGAGCGCAACGATTCGCCTGAAACGGCCAGCCGGCCGTTCGATGCCGATCGCGATGGCTTTGTGCTGGGTGAAGGCGCTGGGATTCTCGTGCTCGAATCGCGGGAGCACGCTGACAAGCGCAACGCCTCCAAAATCTATTGCGAGCTCGCCGGCATTGGCCTCACTGCCGACGCCCACCACATGACCGCTCCCGACCCAGAGGGTAAAGGCGTGCGCATGGTGCTCGAACAGGTGATGCGCACCGCTGGCGTGCAGCCCGAGGAGGTGGACCACATTAACACACACGGCACCTCAACGCCGTTGGGCGACATCGCTGAGACCAAGGCGATTAAGCTCGTCATGGGCGAGCATGCCAAGAACATCCAGATCAACTCCACGAAGTCGATGACCGGCCACCTGCTCGGGGCCGCCGGCGGTATTGAAGCGATTGCGGGCATACTGGCGATGCACCACAATATCGTCCCGCCGACGATCAACCACTTTACCGATGACCCGGAGTGCGATCTCAATTACACCTTTGACGAGTCTGTTGAGCGCGAGGTAAATATCGCGATCAGCAACACTTTCGGCTTTGGTGGGCACAACGCCTCGCTGCTGTTCAAAAAAGTGAAAAGCTAAACCCGCGCAGCTACAGCGCCTTATACCGGTAAACGGAAGTTTCCGTATTTTTGTCGTATGCGTCCGGTACGCTCAGTTGTTAGTCTATACCGGCGGAAGTGGGGTAGCGATGCTACTTTCCTGCAAAAGATCCGCAACATCACGGGACTCGAACCGCGTGAACCGGCGCTCTATCGCCAGGCGTTTCGGCACAGCAGCATTGCGCACCGCCGAAAAAAACGCAAGGTCGAAAGCAACGAGCGGCTGGAGTACTTGGGCGATTCGATTCTGGGGGCGGTCGTGTCCGACTACCTTTACCGGCACTATCCCTCGCGTGCAGAGGGCTGGCTGACGGAAATGCGCTCGAAAATCGTGAAGCGAAAGTCGCTGAATGACCTCGGTCGCAAAATGGGGCTCGACCAGTTGCTGGAGTACGACAAAAAGACCAACACCTTCCACCCTTCGATGGTGGGCAACACCCTGGAG
>CAZTEZ010000110.1:0-3659 GCA_964611815.1 uncultured Bacteroidia bacterium
CCGCCGATGAGGATCAGCTTTTTCGTGAAGTTCACGAGTGTGAAGTTCGACTGACGGGTATGGTCTTTTTCGGGGTCGGCAAAGAAACCAGGCGCTGCCACGACCGTCCAGTCGGGCGTGAAGTTCTTGAGCTCATCTTCCGTCGGGCGCAGGAACATATTGTGCACAAAGAGGTTCTGCCAGGGTGTCTGGTTCACCACGCGGACCTTGATGCGGTGCTCGGGGTCGGCGCCGGCAAAGCAGTCGCGAACGTAAAGCTCGCGGCTCTGCAGGTAGGCCATCACCTTCGACTGAATGGCATCAAAGTGCTCCGGCTCAAACGGCTGGTTGACATTCCCCCACCACACGTCTTTTTCGGTGATGGCATCGCGCACAATGAATTTGTCTTTGGGCGAACGACCGGTGAACTTGCCGGTGTCTACGCAGAGCGCACCGTTATCGGCCAAAACGCCGAGGTTCTGTTCGAGGCTGGCTTCGACGAGCTCAGCCGGACTTTTCTGGTAATGAATCGTGCCAGTGTTGGTCAGGCCGAGGTACTCGAGTAAGTTGTCTTGCATACGATGATGTTGCGAGGAACTGTAAAATTAAGGCCATCGGGCTTTAAAACCAATTTAGCCGGGAATAGATACGGCTGACTGTTGCAGATGCTGCCCAATCATAACAGAGATTCAGATTTAATACGCCGGTAACTTCGGATGCCTTATTTTATGAGAATGAAAACTGTCTTTGCCCTGCTCGCTACGCTGCTGCTACTCAATGGCGTATCTGCTCAAACGCTTGAGGCGCTAGAACACGGTCGCCGTAGCACCGCGCTCGATTACGACGATTATCTCATTGCTGATCTCGCTCCCTTCTACCACGGCGTGGCCTCTGGCGACCCGCTGACCGATCGCGTCATCATCTGGACGCGCTACACCCCCCCTGCCGGACAGAGCGGCAACCAGCCGGTGAGCTGGGAGATGGCGACAGACCTGGCGTTCGCGAATATCGTCCGCAACGGCGGCTACGTGACGAACCAGACGCGCGACTACACCGTCAAAATCGACGTCGACAGCCTGCAGCCCAACACATTTTACTACTACCGCTTCATCGCCGATGGCGACACTTCGCTGATCGGGCGCACCAAAACAGCGCCAGACACGATTACAGAGAACCTCAAGATTGCAGCGGTGTCGTGTCAGGATTGGCGCGATGGCTACTTCAACGCTTGGGGCGGCATGGCCGAGCGCAACGACATCGACCTCGTGCTGCACCTGGGGGATTACCTCTACGAAGGCGGCGGCGGTGGCGAAGACCGCCCGCACGCGCCCGGCAGCGAGATGTACCGCCTCGAAGACTACCGCCTGCGCTACGCACAATACCGCCTCGACCCGGATTTACGACGCGCCCACCAAGTGTACCCTTTCGCTAATATCATCGACGACCACGACATCGTCGTGGATGCCGTCGGCGACACCTCGCTGCGGCACAACCCGGCCTTCGGACCGTATTCCGATCGCAAAACCGCCGCCATCCAAGCGCTCTACGAGTGGGTGCCCATTCGCGAAGACACGGCCTTTTTCAAGCTCTGGCGCCACCTGCCCTACGGCGAGCTGCTCGATGTGTTCATGCTCGACTGCCGCGTCTACGACCGCGACATCTTTCCGGAAGACACCGACGACCCGCGCTACCAGGACACCACGCAGCGCTTTCTGGGCAGCGAGCAGCTGAGTTGGCTCATTGACAACCTGGCAAACTCTACGGCGCGCTATAAGCTGATTGGCAGCAGCTTGCAGTTCTCGCAGTTTGGGGTGAACATCCCGTTTCTGGGCGTGCGGCCGTTTATCCTCGAAAACTGGGACGGCTACCCGCACGAGCGCAACAAAATCTTCGATGTTATCGACGACAATGGCATCGACAACGTGGTGTGGGCGGCTGGCGACTGGCACACGGCGTATGCGCTGGATGTCGCCCGCAACCCGTATAGTGGTAGCGATTATGACCCCGCCTCCGGTGCGGGTTCGCGCTGTGTGGAGTTCATCGTGCCGAGCATCAACGCCGGCAATTTTGACGAGGGCAGCGATTTCGGGCTGGGCTCGCCTGCAGTCGCTGATGGGCTGATTCGTCTCTCGAACCCACATTTCAAGCACATCAACCTGACCGACCACGGCTTCTTGCTGCTCGACTTCGACAGCACCCGCGTGCAGGGTGAGTTCTACCGCATCAGTTCGCTGACCGACCCGGATGACAACAGCATCACTGACGATGCGGTGTGGTTCGCGAACAACACCGACAACTTTGTGCAGCAGGGCAGCGACCCGGCGCCGCAAAAATCCGACACCGCTGCAGCACCGCCTGACGCGCCCTTCCTCGAACTGCCGAGCCTGGAAGACGACCCCGTCTCCCGCGCAGAGGCACCGACGGTCGTCATGGGCTACGGGCCCAACCCCTTCGTCGAAGAGCTGTGGGTACGGCTATACGTGCAACAAGCCGGCCAGTTAACGGCAGAACTGTATGACCTGAATGGCCGCAAGGTACTCAGCTACACCGCCAATGCGGAAGCCCCCGGGGCCTACGTGCTGAAGCTGGCGGGTAGCGATTTGGCAGCGGGGACGTATCTGCTGAAGCTCACCCAGGGCGCCCAGCAGACGGCCTTTCGGGTGGTGCGGGAGTGATAGCTGAATGCACTGAGTTGAACTGTACAAGGTTTTTTGACAGTTGAAAACCTCACTTCAGAAGGGGCCAGCAATTGTATCCCAAGACCTTTAAGTCATCCTGAGCTTGTCGAAGGACCTCCGTCTATTGGATTCACTTTCACCGTGGATCCTTCGACAAGCTCAGGATGACTAAAACCAATTGCCCTCTACTCTATCCCCGGCACGCTCAAGTCCAGCGAGTCGAGCTTGCGCTGCTCGTCTTCGCGTTGCTGTTGCAGGAGCTGCTGCAGCTTGCGCTCGCCCTCGGCGCGGTATTGCATCAGCTTGATGCGCTCGCGGCCTTCGTGTTGGCGGATCAGCGGCAGGTTCTCGGGGGTGCGGCGCACAAAGATAATGGCGTAATCGTCAATGAACACCGGTGCCCAGTTCACGACATCCTTTGCACGGTTCACGAGGAAGGCCTGCCCCCATTCAGTCATGTCGTGTCGGAAAAACACGATCGACTGGATGCCGTAGCGGCGCGACTCGCGCTCCCAAACCGCCTCATCCGCCTGCATGGGTTTGTAGGTCTCCTTGAAGAAGTCGACTGAGTAGGCCTCCGGGCGGTTGTCGACAAAGACCTTGTACTCGGGGTAGAGCATCCAGATGAGATACGAGCCGTTGTCGTAGTTGTTGAAAAACGGCCCCGGCACGTTGTTCGCACGCATGAAGCGCCCGGCGCGCTCCTGGTCGATGAGCTTCGTGCCGGCAACTTCGAGTTCATATAAGCCGAAGCCAGTGCTCCAAAACCTGCGCTCGGTGGCCTGCCCGACCGTGATTTCGCGGTATTGCAAACCTGAAAAGTAGCGGTTAGGCACCAAGATATAGAGCGCAGAGAGGGCAATCGCCCCGCCGATTTTCAACTGGCGCAAACCCGAAGAGCCACGCGGCAAAATGCGATCGAGCAGCCAGGCCCCCGCCAACAGCGCCGCCAGCATGAACAGCGGCACGCCACGGATGGCCCCATACGCCAGCGCCCCGAAA
>CAZTEZ010000110.1:3669-9142 GCA_964611815.1 uncultured Bacteroidia bacterium
AAACTGAGCAGCAGCATCAGCGGCGCGAACATTTCAAGAAAACGCTTCTTGAAGGCAAAGGCGACGACCAGAGCCGCGAGCAGCACCGCCATGGCGTGCAAATGCCAATAGCGGTAATACGCATCTGGCAGCTTGGCCTCGAGGTTACCGTCTTTAATCGCATTTGCCTGCGTCTCGACAGCGCGGTTCTGCATGAACAGCACCGACTTGTTCTCGGCGATCTCGTAACCGTACTCGTTCAGAATCGTCAGCGGCTGGATGGCGCCCTCGACAAACCACGGATTCACAAAACACGCCACGCCAAGGCCAATCCACAATAACAGCCATTGCTTGTGCAACTGGTCTTTTTTGATCAGGCTCTCCAGCCACAGCAGCCCGGCGAACAGCACCCCGAGTATGAAAAACAGATGCAGGTTCACCCACACAATTTGCAGTGCCAGCAGCGTCGGGAACAGCCATCGCGGAAACTTGCTGCCGCGAAAGCGCATCATTAGCCACGCGAACAGGCCGAACAGCAGAAAGCTGAAGCCCTCGGGGCGCACCTCTGCCCGTCCGGCGTAGAGCGGTAGCAGCACCGCTGCAATCGGCAATACCACCCACCAACCGGCCACCTGCCGCGCGGCCAGCATCATAAACAGCACCCCCAGCGCTGCCGATAGCGCATAGATAAAGCTCAACCCCTCATAGCCCGCCACGCTGTGCACCAAATAAAAAATCACGCCGGTTCCCCAGTGATGCGTCACGACCGGGTGCTCGGGCTGGGTGTAGCTGTAGGTGTTCGTGCGGATGAAGTCGCCCTGCTCGAGCACCATCTTGCCGTTCATCAGGTGGCGGCCCAGGTCGGCGGTGTGCAGCGTGATTTTGTCTAGCGCGAACATAAACGCGACACTCGTGATCAGCACGATGGCCACCAGTACCAGCGGGTGCGTCTTTTTCAGTGCTTCAATCGTCGTTTTCGGGGCGGGTGCGGTGGCAGGCATGGGCAGGTGGTTTGGGCGAAACTCACCCCGAATTTACAGAAACCCATTTACCGAATTGCGCAGCTGAGTTGCCAAAGCCGGTTCAGAGCAGTATTTTCAAACTTGCTTACGAGCTCTCACCCCAAAACGCCCTGCTTATGAACCGTCGCGATTGGCTCAAACTCACCGCCACCCTAGCCGGTGGCACGCTGCTGGCACCTCAGGTCTCGCTCGCGCGCATGCTGCAGAGCGTGCCCTACACCAAAGCCGATTTTGGGGCTGATTTCAAATGGGGTGTGGCTTCAGCGGCCTATCAGATTGAGGGCGCGTGGAACGTCGACGGCAAGAGCCCTTCGATTTGGGACACGTTCACCCACGAAAAGGGGAACGTGCCGAACAACGAGACCGGCGATGTCGCCTGCGAGTTCTACAAGCGCTACCCGCAGGACATCGAGACCGTTGCGAGCCTCAACATGGACGTCTTCCGCTTCTCGCTGGCCTGGACGCGCATCTTACCCGAGGGCACGGGCGCAATCAACCAGAAGGGCATGGACTTCTACAAGCGCGTTATTGACGAGTGTCTCGAAAACGGTCTGGAGCCCTGGGTGACGATCTACCACTGGGATCTGCCGCAGATTCTGCAAGACAAAGGCGGCTGGGCGAACCGCGATGTCATTGGCTGGTTCTCGGAGTACGCAGATGTCGTCACCCGCACGCTGGGCGACCGCGTCAAAAACTGGATGATCTTCAACGAGCCCGCAGCTTTCGTCTCGTTGGGTTATATGCTGGGGATGCACGCGCCGGGCAAAAAGAGCTTCGGCAAATTCCTGAAAGCCGCGCACTACTCGAACCTGGCCATGGCCGAGGGCGGGCGCATCGCAAGGGCGAATGTTGAGAACGGCAACATCGGCAGCACCTGGTCGTGCTCGCACGTGGAGCCCGAAGACCCAGAAAGCAAGCGCGACCTGAACTCTGTCCGCCGGATGGACGCGCTGCTCAACCGCCTCTACATCGAGCCATCGCTCGGGCTGGGCTACCCCACCGATGGCTTCGGCATGCTGCGGCGGATCGAAAAACTGCACGAGCCGGGCGACGAGCAGAAGCTCATCTTCGACTTCGATTTCTACGGTCTGCAGAACTACTTCCGCGCCGTGGTGAAACACGCGCTCTTTCCGCCCTTCGTCTGGACCAAGCAGATAGAGGCCGACGAGTTGGGCAGCGACGTGAAGAAGACTGAGATGGGCTGGGAGGTCTTCCCGCCCGGCATCTACCGCGTGCTGATGCAGTTCCACGAGCGCTACAACCTGCCAAAAATCATCGTCACCGAAAACGGCGATGCCTTCCCGGACACCCTCGAAAACGGCCGCGTGCACGACAAAGACCGCAAGCAGTACTACCAGGACTACCTCGGCCAAGTGCTGCGCGCCAAACGCGCCGGCGCACCCATCGAAGGCTACTTCGCCTGGACATTCATGGACAACTTCGAGTGGGCCGAGGGCTACCACCCGCGCTTCGGGCTGGTGTACGTCAACTATGAGACGCAACAGCGCATCGTGAAGGACAGCGGGCGGTGGTTCCGGCAATTTTTGGGGGAGAACTAGCGTTTTCGGACAACTCAGCATTCAATCACCTTCACTTCCCTATCTTCGCACCTATGCGCGTCGCCCTGCTTCAACTGCTGATCATCTTTTTGCTGCCCATCACGCTTTCGGCCCAGTACTACCCCTGGCTGAAAGAGCAGATTTTCTTCGGCGGTAAAGGCGACGAGTACGGCCACCGGCTGGTGATTGACGAAGCCAAGGGCGACTATTTCATCGTCGGCGCCATTTCAGGGCATAACGGCTTTCGCGATGGGTACATCACGAAGTTTGACGTCAACGACAACTTGATTTATGACAAAAAGGTCGGCGGGCAGTATCACGACGAGCTGTATGATGCCGAGCTGACGAAGGAAGGCGAACTGGTGTACTGTGGGGTATCGGGCGAGCCTTTCAGCCACGGAGAGGTGACGTTCCCGGAGGGCTATGCCGATTATCTGGTGGGCAAGCTCGACCACCGAGGGCATGGTGCCTGGCAACATCGCCTGGGTGGTACGCAACAGGACATCGCCTATGGCGTGGCGGCCACGGATTTCGGCGGGCTGATCGTCACTGGCAGCTCGTGGTCCAAAGACATTGATGCCGAGGGCAACAACGAGGATCATGCGCTGAACAACCAGTGGATCTCGATCATCAACCGCAACGGGCGCGTGCTGCGCTACATTGGTCACGGTGGCAAAAAGAACGATTGGGGGCGCTCGGTGTGCCGCACGCGGGACAACGGCTATGTGCTTGCGGGTGTCACGAACTCCGAAGATCTCGACGACTCGAAGTACAAACACAACGGCGATGTGTGGCTCACGAAGGTGAACTTCGCGGGTGCCATTCAGTGGAGCAACGTCATCAAAGCGCCGGGCGAAGACCTTGTCTATCGCATCGTGGCCAACCCCTTTGGGCTCTACTATGTCGTTGGCAGCCGCGTGACGAAAGAAAAAGGCAAGCAGTTTTGGCTCGCCAAGCTCGACGATCGCGGCAATGTGCTCTGGGAGAAGCTCTACGGCGAAAGCGGCTTCGAAGAGTTGCGATCTATCTGTGTGCTCAAAGACGGCGGTGTGGCGATGGTGGGCTTCTCGAAGTACCGCGACATCGAAACCCCGGGCACTAAAGGGCGCAAGGACGTTTGGGTGCTGCGCACCAACCCGCAAGGCGAGCTCATCTGGAAAAAATCCTTCGGCGGGCCCAACGAAGAAATCGGGGTGGACATCGCCGAATACAAAGAGGGGCTGCTGTACGTGCTCTGCCAGAAAGAGAATCACTTCAATGGCAAAAAGGAGAGCATGGGCCAGGATTTCTGGCTACTCAAAATTGAGGAGCGCCCTTGCAAAACCGCCGAGCCGACAATCTTTTCTGACATCCGCGATTACCGCGAAAAGGCGGGTGTGCCCATCAAGTTCCTGAATGCCAGCCGCATGAAGGACGCCCAGTTCTATTGGGATTTTGGCGATGGCACTTCCAGCACGGAAAAGCAGCCCGTGAAGAAGTACATGAAAACGGGCGTGTACAACGTCAGCCTGACGATCACTGTCAACGAAGGCTGTCGCACCAAGCTCTACTACCCCAAACCCGTCATCATCACGCGATAATCGCGGATAAATTTTCAGTCAGTGACACTCAATGCACGAGCGTCTTAACTTGATCACCCTCGAAGTGTAGCCTTGGGCGCAGCAGCCTGCCCTGAGCGGAAGCCTGCCCTGAGCGGCGCCGAATGGGTCGAATGGGAAAGGTGCTAATGCTTTGCAGAACAAGTCGTTAAGCTGACCTTCAAACAGTAACCGCCTCAGTCACCTTCAGCTGCTGCACGGCCAGCTTGGCCTCCATGAGGTTGGCCCAGGTGCGAAGGTAAAGCACGGCGTCTTCGCGGTTGTTGCGCGATAGATGGCGATGATCGCGGGGCAGTGCGCGCAAGACTTCGTGGTCGTTCAGGCGCTCGAGGTGCGTGAGGTCGGTCTGCGAGAAGCCGGCTTCCAGTAGTTTCTCAATCACCATATCGAACGGGTAGCCTGAATTGGGGCAGTAGTCCATCACCTGGCGCTCCCAATCGCCGTAGCGCTCCATGGCATACGCGTGAATGTCTTCGCGGGAAACTTCGCAGACTGTTTGGGCGAGGTGGCCGCAGTTGCAGGCGCCCATATGGCCCCACATATACTTCGAGCCGCCCTCCATGCGGTCGGCGGTGTCATTCAAAATCGAGATCAGGTGTTCAGAAGGTCGTGCCATGTTGTTGTAATCAATATCGTATTGATGTGGGTACATAAAATACATAACGTTCGCCAAAAAAATGCCCGCCACAAACGTGGCGGGCTATTTTTAAGCGTTTTAAGCAACAATCACTGCGCGTTTAGCGCAAAAGCGTCACCGTGCCGGTGCGCTCAACCGTGCGGGAGCTACCTGCAATCGTGAACTCCACGCGGTAGACGTACACGCCTTCGGGTGCAGCGCCGCCGTCCGTTTCACCGTTCCAGCGCAGGTTGGTGCCGCTGTACAGCATCCGGCCCCAGCGGTCGAAGATCTGCAGTTCACCCGTCACGGGCACCTGAATCTCAACGCCAAATTCATCGTTGACGCCATCGCCGTTGGGCGAGAAGGCGTTCGGAATGAAGTAGCGGAAATTCTCGACCGTAATCGTCTGCGTGGCCGTGCTCGGGCACAGGCCGTTGCGGGTGGCGGTCAGCGTAATCGTGTATTCCCCTTCTTCGTTGTAAGCGTAATCGGGGGTGTTATCGTTGCTGGTATCGCCGTTGCCGAACTCCCAGACATACGCATCCGCGTTCTGCGACTGGTTCATCAGCGTGATGCGTCCTTCAGGAATCACCACCGGCTCGTTGACACCGGGCGACACGGTAAAGGCCGCCACGGGGTCGGCGCCTGCATCAATGGTCGCGCTGCCAGTCACCTGGTCGTCTGGGCAGGCCGTGT
>CAZTEZ010000111.1:0-9077 GCA_964611815.1 uncultured Bacteroidia bacterium
CGGCGATTTGGTGCTGCTGTTCGCCGACAACACCGCCGCAGCCCGCAAAGCTGCCGGCGCGGTGCGCCTGCGCCTCGGCCACGACGAGGGCTGGATCGACAGGTCGAAGTGGGACGTTTTCTGGGTGGTCGATTTCCCGTGGTTCGAGCAGGACGAAGAGACCGGCCAGCTCGTCTCGCCCCACCACCCCTTCGTGATGCCCCACCCTGAAGACCTCGCGCTTGTCGAGCAAGACCCGCTGAAAGTCAGAACTTTGTGCTACGACATGGTAATGAACGGCAACGAGCTCTGCAGTGGCAGCGTGCGTATTCACGACTCCGCCATCCAGAGCAAAGTCTTTGAACTGCTGGGCCTTGATGAAGCCGAACAGCAGCACAAGTTTGGCTTTTTGCTAGAGGCGTACAAATACGGTGCGCCACCGCACGCGGGACTCGCTTTCGGGCTCGACCGCTGGGTGATGCTGTTCGCGAATGCCAAGAGCCTGCGTGATGTCATCGCCTTCCCAAAAAACTCCGCCGGCCGCGATATGATGCTTGATGCGCCCGCCACCGTCGACGAGCAGCAGCTCAAAGACCTGGGCATCGAAATCTCTGAATAACCGCCACTATGGATTCTCCCACAACCGCCGACCAACATTATCATAATGCACTGAAAGCACTTGGTAGTGAGGACGTTGGCGAGGCGATGGATCAGTTAAACGATGCCATCGACGACGACCCCGATCACCTGGAAGCGCTGCTGTTGCGGGGCAAGCTGCAGCTGCATCGTCGCAATCTGGTGGCTGCAGAGGGCGATTTTATGCAAGTCATTCGCCAGGAGCAGGAACATGCTGAGGCGGTCTTCCTGCGCGGGTTTGCCCGCTTTTTGCGTGGCGCCTATCGAGAGGCAATGGCCGATTTGAACCAGGCGATTTTGTTGCAACCGGACTACTTTTCGGCTTATTATCAGCGTGGCAATCTGCACCTGACGCTCGGGGATGCTGCCTCTGCCAAGCCGGATTACGAGAAGGCGCTTGAAATAGAGCCCGAAAGCCCGCAGGTGCTGACCAATCTGGCAACCGTCTACGCAGAATTGGGCGAGCTGGAAACCGCGGAAAATAAGCTGAATGAAGCGCTCAGCATCAATCATGATTATACGGAGGCGCTGTACGGTCGTGCGGAGATTTTCCTCTTGACCGACCGCTATCAAGAAGCGCTGGGCGATGTGGACGTGCTGCTTGACCAGGGCATGGAAGATGCTGCGCTGTATCGCCTGAAAGCGCAGGCGTTTGGCGGCTTGGGCGATATTGATCAGGCGCTGGCGAATTTCGAGGCGGCCATCCAGGCGAGCGACGCCCCGGCTGACCAGTACCACGAGCGCGCAGACTTCAACCTCTACTTCGATCGCCATAAAGAAGCGCTTGAAGACTACGCCAAAGTCATTGAACTAGAGCCGGATAACCCAGAGGCGTGGTTTGGAAAGGCGCAGGCGAAAATCATGCTCCTGGACGCTGAAGGCGCTGAAAAAGACTTGCGCAAGTCGCTTGAGCTGCGCCCGAACGACCCGGATGTCATCACCGCACTCGCCGATTTGCTGGCAGCCATGCACCGCCCGGAGGAGGCCAAGGCCATACGCGCCACATTGCCCGAAGGCGCTGATAAAGAATAAGTTGAAGTAAGGGTTTCGACGACGTTAGGTCGTCATCTTGAGCACGAGCTTGCCGAACTGCTCGCCACGGTCCATTTTCAGGAAGGCATCTGCACCCTCACGCAGCGGTACAGTCTCGCTGACAACGGGTTCGATCTTGTGCTCATTGATGAAGGCTAACATCTCTTCGAACTCTTTTGGTGAGCCCATCGTGCTGCCCTTGATTTCAATCTGCTTGTAAAACAAGTGTTGGGGAAGCAGTTTTGGCCATTTTCCAGCCGTGCCGCCATAAAAGACTGCGCGCCCGCCCGGTCCGAGCAGTTTCAGTGCAGTGGCAAAGCCTTCGCCACCCGCGCCATCAATCACCACGTCAAATGGCTTGTTCGAGAGCATTGTGATTTGCTCCTCCCAGTTCTCCTCGGTGTAGTTGGCACCGCCACGCGCACCCAGCTTGATAGCCTGCGCAATTTTCTTCTGCGAGCTGCTCGTGACGAATATCTCTGCGCCAGCTGCAGCCGCGAATTGCAGCGCAAACAACGCCACGCCACCACCGATGCCGGTGATGAGCACCTTCTCACCCTTTTTGAACTGCCCGCGCGTCATCAGCGCGCGCCAGGCCGTGAGCCCGGCCAGCGGCAGAGCTGCAGCCTGCTCCATGCTAAGGTGCTCTGGCTTGTCGTGAATGTTCTCGATCGGAACCGTCACATATTCAGCAAACGTGCCGTTTTCGGGTAAGCCTAAAATTTCGAACTCTTTGGACTGATAGGCCTCGTCCTTTCCCCAGTTGATGCCGGGGTTGATGATCACCTCCCTGCCCAGGATTTTCACTTTCTCGTGCGGGCCGACAGCGTCAACGACACCGGCACCATCCGAGCCCAAAACGATCGGATACTTAATGCCAGGGTACTTGCCCTGCATAATCCAAACGTCGCGGTGGTTGAGTGCCGCCGCGTGTAATTTCACCAGCGCCTGGCCCTCGCCAGGTTTTGGCGTATCAACTTTTTTGTAGACCGGCGGGAAGTCGGGTGCCTCGAGAACTAACGCATGCATAGAACAAACTTACGAAATTGAAAACTCGGATGCAGGCCCCTGTGACCCATGCGATTAGATATTTTCCGGTAAATGCACCCGCATTTCGTACCCCGAATCCAGGAGCTTCTGGTTGCTGACGATCTTCCAATCGCCTTTCCCGGACTGAAAACTCGGCAACGGCAAGCCCAGTTGTTCGCACATATGCGTGTAATACGCTGCACGCGAGGGGTGTTCGCTGCACACGACATTGAAGGGCGTGTTTCGAAGTCCGTGTTCAAGCACATGCAGTGTGGCGCCGATGCAATCATCCAGGTGCACGAAATTGATGGGCGCGTCTCCGTTCGGGATATCCTGCTTGCCCTGAAAATAGCGCGCCGGTTGACGCACATCACCGAAAAGGCCGCCGAAACGCAGGACCGTTAAATCGCCAGTCCAACCCGCAAAAAGGCGCTCGGCTGCCAATGTTGGCGCATCTTCACGCTTGGAGCTGTCCTCGTCAACCACGCCGTTTGCATCCTGATATACGCCGGTGCTCGAAGTGTAGATCACCCACTGAATCGGGCCCTTTTCGATCCAATCCTGCAAAGGCTGCAAGCGTTCTTCGAACGCAGACGGCGGTTCGCGGCGCCCATTTGGCGGCACCGTCACGACCAGCACATCTGCATCGAAAAACGGCTCAAATTCAGCGCCCAACTCATCGCCGTGCAACTGAAGCGTACGCACATCCCAGCCGGCCTCGGCAAGTTGGTCGCGCTTGCTATCCGTAGTCGTTGAGAGCTTCACCTGATGACCTTCGGCGTTTAAGCGCTCGGCGAGTGGCAGGCCATACCACCCCGCTCCCAAAACACTGATTTTTAGCTGCTTGTCCATGTGTTCTATTCCATCCAAGTGTTCCAACCCTCTTCGTAGGCGCCCACCAGTAACTGATTATCGAGCGTATTGATTTCCGTTGGGCGTTCGCTGAAGTCAGGGTCGGCAGTGAGCATATCGTCGATGTGATCAGCTGTCATGTATTTCAGGTTCAACTGCTTACCTTGAGCTTTGATGTTGCTGCGCACCCGGTTTAGAACGTAAGTCTGCATCTGTTTGGTTTCCAGACTATCCGCTGCTTTTCTACCGGGCGGTTTCACGCCCACGTTGAAACCCCAGATACCACCGAACGAGGGCACCACCGAAAACACCTCCTGCACATACGGGAAGGCGGTTTCCATGGTGTGGTGGATCATCCAGAATGATTTTGGCGCAAAGTAGGGCGAACTGGATTGTGTAATGAACACCCCACCCGGCCGCAGGCGGTGCGCCGCTAGCTGATAGAACGAACGGCTGTAGAGCTTGCCGACTTCAATCGTGCTGGGGTCGGGCAAGTCAACGATGATGAGGTCGTATAGCGTCTGAGTATCTTCAAGGTAATTGAACCCATCGCCGTGTTTGAGGTGCACCTTCTCGTTAGTCAACGCGCCTTCGTTGAGCCTTTTGAGTGCCGGGTGGGTTTTCGCCACCTGCGTTACCATGGGGTCCAGATCCACAAGGTCGATATGCTTGACTTGATCGTACTTCAACAACTCGCGTGCAGCAAGGCCGTCGCCGCCACCCAGGATCAGTATCTTTTTCGGCTGATGAGCCAGCAGCATGGGGAAGTGGACCAGCGGCTCGTGGTAGCGGTACTCATCCATGGTGCTGAACTGCAGCCGCCCGTCAAGATAAAGGCGGTAGTCATCTTGCCAGCGCGTCATGATAATGCGTTGGTACTGCGACTGTTCTGCGAGCACAATCTGGTCGTCGTACATGTAGGCCTCGAAAAAGCCGATCATCCGAAACGAATACAAGAAGCAAACAAGCAGCAGCACGATGCCCCCAAATGTTATAGCAAGTTGACGACGGTATTTAGGCAAACTGTCTCGGAACACACTGAGATTCAGTACGGCCACAGCCAGGTTGAGCAAGCCCACGACAAAACCAGTACGCATGGTGCCGAGGTATGGCAACAGCAAGAGCGGAAACACGAGGCTGGCCAGCAGCGCTCCAAAGTAGTCGAAGCTCAGCACCTGCGAGACGGCCTCTCGCAAGCTGTTGAAGGGCCTGACGATGCGGGTGAGGAGCGGAATTTCGAGTCCAATACCCGCTCCGAGGAGCATGATGAGCGCGAAGGCGAAGAGATAGTAGTTCTCGGTGAAAGCAAACGTGGCATACAACAGCAGCCCGGATAATCCACCAATGATGCCCAGCGCAATTTCGATGTACACGAACGCACTCAGCAGATCGCTGCGGATGAAGCGCGAGAGGTAGGAGCCGATGCCCATGGCGCTCATAAAGAGGCCGATGGTGACGGAAAAATGCAGGACGCTATTGCCGAGGAAATAGGCGGAGATGGTACTGATTAACAGCTCATACAGCAGCCCACAGGCGGCGATGATCAGTACACTGACGAGTAGAACGGCTACCAGCCGACGGGTAAGGCCCGTGCTGAGCTGGCGCTCAGTGCGGGTCGAAGGATCGCTCACGCGGTAACTTAAAAGATGGCGGCTGCAATGATGATGCACACGCCGAGCATATACGCGGCGGTGACAACGGCAATCGCCATGTTGCGGTCTTTCACAAGCTGATCACTCAGCTTGCCAGGCAGTAGCAAGTCTTTCATTTTGAACGCGAAAGAGAGTAGAACCACACCTAAAATGGTGTAGATCAGCGTCTCAATGATACCGAACTCTAGGCGGTTCAGGACTTCGTTCCAGCTGAATTCGCCGGTAGCAGCTTTGGCCATCAGTGGAGAGCGGCTAGCAAATAGGGTCAGTGCGTTCAACATAGTCAATTGGGTATGAGCTGCATTAAAAATACAAATTAACACCACAATAGGCACAAAAAAACAGCCGCCAATACGATTGGCGGCTGTTGAGATTGTTTAGAGACACCTGAATTAGATCCAGTGCTGAAGGCTCTCCTGAATATAAGGGTGCTTTTTCGGGATGAGGTTGGTCTTCTCGAGCGCACGGAAAGTGAGCACGAGGAAGAGTCCCAGGAAGAGCAGATAAGTACCGATTTCCAGGAAGCCAATGCTGCGGTCTGGCCCGAGCGTTGAGGACGACACCATTAGGAAGAGATCGACGTATTTGCCCAGGAAGATAATGCCAGCGGCAATTGCGAGGGCCATCGGGCGACGCTTCGAGGTGTTCGTCATCAGACCCAGCAGCGGGAAGACGAAGTTGATCACCAGGTTGAAAGCGAACAGGAAGGGGTACTGGTCAATCATCTTGATAAAGAACATGGTCTCTTCAGGGATGTTGGCGTACCAAATCAGCATGAACTGGCTGAACCAAACGTACGTCCAGAAGATGCTGAAGCCGAAGATGAACTTGCCCAAATCATGCAAGTGCGATTCGTTGATGTAAGGCATAAATCCTTTCGCCTTCATGTAGACACCAATGATAACCATCATGCAGAGCGCACTCACAAAGTGGTTGGCGAACATGTGAACAGCGAACATCGTGCTGAACCAGTGCGGGTCGACGGCGAGAATCCAGTCAAAACAGCTGAGAGACCAGGAGACGGCGAAAATCACGAGGAAAATCGCACCCAGTTGGCGGCGTTTGCGGAAGAGCTTCGTTCCCCCAATTGCATCCTCTGAAGTTGAGTACTTGCGCATCAGGCGGTCAACGAAGATCCAGGCCGCAATAATGAGCAACTGACGAATCAGGAAGAACGGCAGGTTGAGGTACCACTCTTTAGCTTGCAACAGTGGATCGGCTGCAACGGCCTCAGGATTTGTCCAAGGGTGTAGGTGTATCAGACCGGCCATTTCCATGATCCAAACCAGGAAAAGCAGGCCCCAGGCAATCGGAATGATTCGCGTAAAGGATTCAGGAATACGCTTCAGCGCCATAAACCAACCTGCGTTGGTGGCGTAGTTCACAGCGATGAAAAACAGCCCGAGCACTGCAATGCCCATGAAGTAAAAGCTGTTCTGCATGATGTTGAGCATCAGACGGGTTAGCCAGTAAGAAGCGTGGCCCCAGGGCTTGTGGTGCTCTTCGTAGTGCGTCTCCCAACCGAGTGCGCCTTGTGCGGTAATCTCGCCACCGAAGATGCTTTCGTCCGCATCATGGCCGATGTGGTCTTCCTTGTTTTTATCCGCAATCCCCGATTCGCCGTGCATGGCAGCGTCTGAATCGGGCGTAGGTGCAACCTCGCCTTCGCCAACATTCTCTACAACCTCGTCGGAAGTTTCTTCATTGGCAGGGCTCGCATCCGGCTCGCCGACAGCGCCATCAGGACTATCCGTTTGGTCGGGGTTACCATTTTGCGCGTAGAGCACCGGCGCTTTGTCAGCACTGGAGTGCCCGTGATCGCTGTGGTCATGCCCATGGTCATCGTGACCGTGGCCACCGTCGTGGTGCTCGTGTCCATCGCCGTGGCCATGGCCGTGGTCGATCGTCGGCTCTCCACCGGCGATCACGATGATCAGGCCGATGACGAAGAAAACAGCACCAGCACCAAGCAGGATCTTCAGGAACTTCTTCAGTGCCGAGTCCTGCGTGAACTTGTCGGTAAACTGGTTGGGGTCGATATAATGTCCTTTTGCCATGACAGATAGCGGGGTAAAGGCGTTGGGGAACTCAGTTTGAGGCGGAGATTATTCAGTAGTTGTTGCGTCAGCGGTTTCGGCTTCCATGTCGCCCATGTCTTCTTGAGCGTCATCGGCGTCATCGGCGTCATCGGCCTCATCAGCAGCGGCATCGGTTGCAGCATCGCCCTGTACTTCAGAGCGCCCTTGCAGGTACTTCACGTAGCGCACCAGATGCCAGCGCTCCGTCGGTGTAACGAGGTGCGCGTGCGGGCCCATGGCGTTCAAGCCGTAGGTGATTGAGTAGTAAATGCGGCCGTCGGAGAGGTCCATGCGCGTTTCATAAGACGGTACGATGATCTTCTCTTCCTTAGAAATCGGCCCATCACCTTTACCTTTGGCACCGTGACAGTGGTCACAGAAAATCTCGTAGAGGCGTTGACCTTCGTCGATTGTCGCCTGCGTCGGCGGCACCCAATCCGGGATCTGCAGCTCGTCCGATTCTTCCTGACGCTGCGTGAAGAGCTCAGGGTTGTTGCGCAACACTTCGGGCTTTTCGTACGGCAGCGCTGGGTACGCCTGATCAACCGGGACGGTGTTGTCAGGGGCGTGGCGAACTGTCTGACCTTTAGGGTTATACTTCACATAATCCAGCTGCTCGTAAGGTTCGAGCGGAATCGTGTGATACATCTGTGGGGCATACTCCAGTCCAGTAGAGCGATTGCGTTTGCCATCCACGTCCCGCTCATCGTAGTTGACGGTGAACGCGACATACAGCAAGATCAACATACCAATGACAGCGCCAATGGCAATGAACAAGCCGTTTCCGAATACCTTTTGCCAGTTGTTAGTCATTACTCAGCGAGGGCTAGTTGTGAGGTTTCTTTTGCAGTCAGGGTTTGCTCGCGGACTTCAATGGCTTTCGTTTTATTGAAAGCCTCGCGAACAGCGGCGTTGTCTTCTTCAATCTCAGACTTTTCGACAACCATGATGAACAAGTCGTCTGTCTGGCGCGGATCGAACAAAGTCGGGGTTTGACCCGGATACATCTTGTTGACAATCAGGTAGGCGAAGACCATACCGAAAGAGGCCAAAAGCACCGTCATCTCGAACGTAATCGGGATGAAAGCGGGCAGCGGAATCCGCGGCTTACCGCCGATGTTCACCGCCCAGTCGACGAAGTACATGAACGTCTGCATGATCAGGGCCAGCGAGGTGCCAGTGATCCCGCAGATGAAAGCGACAGTGGGCAGGCGCGATTCTTTGTAGCCCAGAGCGTACTCCAGACCGTGGATCGGGAAGGGCGTGAAAACGTCCTTGACTTTGATCTCCTGCTTGCGGAAGTGTTTGACGGCGTCCATCAGGACATCATCATCGTCATAAACACCGACTAAATAGGTTTGCGCACTCATGTGTGTGAGGTTTCGGGTGGTCGGGGTGACTGTGAATTATTGTTCGTCCGTATCGGGTGAGCGATGAATAGGCTGCAGACCGCCGATGGCGACACCGGCTTCTTCTTTCTGCAGCTGCTCGTCGATGGCTTTGTATTCCTGCTCGCGGAAGGTATCGCTCGATGCCTTCATAATCGACTTCACCTCTGCAATCGCAATCACCGGGAAGTATTTCGCAAAGAGGAAAAAGAAGAAGAAGAACAGACCAAAACTGCCGATCAGAATGCCAGCTTCAATGTCAGTGGGGACGTAGAGCCACCAGCTGGAGGGGATGAAGTCGCGGTGAATAGAAGTAACGATAATCACGAAGCGTTCGAACCACATACCAATGTTCACGAAAATCGAAATGATCCAGATGAAGATGAGGTTCGTGCGGAGTTTTTTCACCCAGAAGAACTGGGGCGAAATCA
>CAZTEZ010000112.1:0-8984 GCA_964611815.1 uncultured Bacteroidia bacterium
CGTCGCGGCTTTCACCTGTTCGGCAACGGCATACGCACCGCCAGCGTCGTCGCCCTCGGCCACGATGATGATGCCGAAGTTTTTGTTGCGGCGCTTGCCCGTGCGCAGGCGCTCGATGAGGCGCTGCACGTCTGTTGGCCGCTCTGGTACCAGCACGGCCTCCGCGCCCACTGCTAAACCAGCCTCCATGGCGATGCGCCCGCTTTTGCGGCCCATCACCTCCACAAAAAAGAGGCGGTTGTGGGCATCGGCCGTATCTCGAATGCGGTCGACAGCCCAGATGACGGTATTGAGCGCAGTGTCGTAACCGATGGTGTAGTCCGTGCCGTTTAGGTCATTGTCAATCGTGCCGGGTGCGCCGCAGACTTTCAGTTCCGGCATTACCTTCATCAGATCTAGCACACCCCTGTAGGTGCCATCCCCGCCGATGGCCACCAGGCCGTCGATGCCAGCCTCCCTCAGGCTTTGCGCCGCTTCTTGCTGGCCTTCATGGGTGCGGAAGGCCTTTGAGCGCGCCGAGCGCAAGATCGTACCGCCACGCTGCAGCGTATTCGCGACATCCTTGCGTTCCAGCGGGCTGAACTCGCTGGCAATCATGCCTTCAAAGCCATTGCGAATGCCGATGACCTCCAGACCGTGGTGAATGGCCATGCGTGTAGCGGCGCGGATACAAGCGTTCATACCGGGGGCGTCGCCGCCAGAGGTGAAAATGCCGATGCGTTTCATAAGAGCAGATTGAATTGTCGCTGCAAAATCTTGCGAGTACAAAATAAAACAGCGTCGACTTGTGCCGACGCTGTTCAGGTAATTAACTCGCGAAAATCTTGTATCAGCGCAAGACCGTGATATTGCCACGGAAGATGTCTTCGCCGATTTTGATGGTGTAGAAGTAGACGCCCTCCAAAATTTGATTGCCGTTTTCCGTTCGGCCATCCCAGGCTGCGTTGGGGTTGCTGGAGCTGAACACCAATTGCCCGTTCCGGCTCACGATGCGGATTTCTACAGCTTCATCGCCGTTGTACTGGAAGAGCCACTCGTCGTTCACGCCGTCGTCGTTGGGGGTGAAGACCGTAGAGAGCTGCGAAATGATATCTCCGCTCACCAAATACGTGCCTTTGGTCTTAGTGTAACTACAACCCTCAGCATCCGTGAGATTGAGCGTTACCTCATACTGGCCTGCAACCTGGTAGGTGTGTACAGGCGTCACGTCGGTGCTGGTCTGTCCGTCGCCAAAGAACCAGGAGTAGGCCACGGCGGTGGTATCATCGGGGGTGAAACTCACCGTGGCGTTGGGCAGGTAGAGCTGCTGAGCGGGCAGCGGGTCGCTGGTGAAATCGGCTGCAATCGCGCCGCCAACGACGACTTGTTGCTGCACGGTATCCCAGTTGGCGCACCCACCTGCAGCTTTGGCAATCAGCTGCACGGTGTAAATACCCGCCAGGTTGTACGTGTGGATCGGATCTTCAATGTTAGTCGTCGGCGAGCCATCGCCGAAGTCCCAGACGTATTGCGTTGCACCTGAGCTAAGGTTATTGAACAGCACCGTCTTGCCAACACACCCACGGCTGTAGGTGGTTTCAAATTCGGCTTTCGGGAAGGGCAGTACCTCGATATCCACGCTGGCGGTGTCAATGCAGCCACCTTCCGTAGCGATTACGCTCAGGGTGGTGCTGGTATTCGGTAGGGCCGTAACGACGCTGTCAGTCGTGTTGGGGTTCAAGTAAACAGAAGCAGGGAGCCACTCCAGTGTGGCCGAACCAATGCCGCCACTCGCTGTCAGGTTGAGGCTCTGGCCGCTACAGATCGTGTTGGTGTCTGCTTCCAAAGTCAGCCCTAGGCCGGGGCCAACGAAGACTTCCACCGAATCCATCACACTACAACCGTTTGAACCGTCAATAGCGAGCGTTAAGTAATAGACGGTAGACTGCTCTGGTGAAGCTTCCGGATTCAGCAAGGTGCTGTCATTGAGGCCAGTAGCCGGGCTCCAGCTGATATACAAGCTATCGTTGCCAGTTGGCACACTCACCTGCGGGTCGAGCGTAACGCTGTTGCCGTCTTCGCAATACAGCAGGCCTTCGTCCGTGACATCCGCATCAAGCGTGGGGCGCGGTTTCACGGCTACCTGAACCTTGAGCGGCGTAACGGATTCGCAGCCTTTGTTCGCAGCCACCAACTGATAATTCGTCGTTTGCGTCGGGAACACTAATGGTTCAATCGCCGACGTATCGTCGATACTCGCGTCATTGGGCGTCCAATGGTACGTGAGACCGCTCGTGCTGCCGTTGAAGAGGGCGGCGTCTACATTCAGTTGCAGGGTGTCGCCGGCGCAGATTTCATGGAACTGCTGACCGCTTACCGTCGGGCGTTCGTTGATCGTTACGACCACCGTATCGGCGTCCGTCCAGCAATCGTTCTTGTGCACACGCAGGTTGTAGACCGTCGTTTTCGTCGGCTTGGCCCAAGGTCGCGCGACCGTATCACTAGAAAGCCCAGTGCTTTGCGTCCAGAGATACTCAACATCCGGCACCTGCCCAACGTTTACGTTCAGGCCAATCTGCACAGAATCACCCTTACAGATCGAAACGTCGGGTCCGGCTTTCGGCTTGGGTGGCGTCACAACATAATAGTTGAGTACAGAAAGCGTATCGAGCGGGTACACATCGCTTGAGCAGCCCGTCAAATCATTCGTTACTGTCAACTGATATACCGTGCTAGTGGGCGGGTCAGCAAACGGGTTCTGCACGTTCGGGTTGCTCAGGCCAGTCGATGGGCTCCACTGATACGTGTAGCTACCCTGTGGCGCATCGGGGTCGTCAATTACCCCACCAAGCAACTGCACGGCCGTGCCACCGGCACATTGGTTAATGGCAGGACCCAGCAGCTGGGCATTCGCACGCGGGTTTTCGTAGACTTCCACAAAGGTCTGCCTAGAAGCGGTGCAGCCTTTTTGGTCGGTTACTGTCAGCGTATAGTTCTGACTTGTTTGCGGCGACAGAACCGTATTCGCAGTATTTGGCGAACTGACCCCAGTTGTCGGCGTCCAACTGTAAGACATCGCACCAGTGCCGTTTTTGATCGTTGGGTTAACGCTCGCGCCTTGTGCGTTCTCACAAGCGCCGTACGAGGACTGATCGAAAAAGATATCCGGTGCCTGATTAACCACAACCGTCACATCATCCAAGTCTGAGTTACAACCACCGCAGTTGACGAGCAGCGTATAATCGCGTGTAACAGAAGGGTTGGCAATCGGCGACTGAATATCGGGATCGCTCAAACCGAATGCTGGCGACCAACTATAAACGCACTGCCCAGTGTCTGGAATGTTAATCTGACCTACCAACTGTGTACCATTGTCATTCGAACAAATTGACTGATTGGCACCGGCGTTAATTAGCGGCTTAGGTGAAACAAAAATCTGTCTTTCCGCGACTTCTACACAGCCATTTTTCTCTAAGGTCAGCGTAACCGTCTTTGGCCCGGAATTCGTGTAAATCACCTTGTGCGGCCCAGGACCAACGCGAATTAAGGGTAGAGCGCCCTGCCCGAAGTTCCATTCCATATCAGCGTCAGTGTCGACACCGGCATATTGCGCCGTGAGGGTATCGAATTGACAGACGACTTCACTGCTGAAAGCTGTCGTTTGGTCAATGCCTTTGGTCTGAACGACAACCGACCCAGAATCGCTGGTGACACACCCGAAAGCGTCGGTGGCCTCCACGAAATAGTCGAAAGTACCGGTATCGGGGTAAGTGTAAGTGATTACCGAGGAGTCGCCAGTGAGGCCGCCATCGCCAAACCAGTTGTACGTCAGATCGCCACCTGTGCCACCAAAGACGGGGGCGCTGAACGTCGCCACGTCGCAATTGGCGAACGCAAAGGTGTTCAATGCGAGCGAGCCGCCCCGGTTGTAAATCAGGTAAGTCTTCTGGTTAATCCCCTCAATCGGGCACGCACCATCTCGGGCCGTCACGAGGAGGCTGTAAGGCGCAAAACGAGGCGGTAGTGCATCCCGGCGCAACTCAACTCGTGTGATGGTTGGGTTAGCCGGATCGTACGTCACGTTCACATTGCCACCGGAGAAATCAATCGGGTCAACATCTACGGTCAATTGTGTGCCATCCGGGTCGTAGAGCAGGATGTCAAAGTTGATGCTGTCACTTTCAGAACAGGTCACGAATTCAAAGATCGTGTCCGTCAAGCTAGTGGGGTCGCCATTCGGTGGTATCGTCGAGCCGGGGTCGGGAATCGCATTGTTACAGGCGATAACAAAAACCTGCACGTCACGAACCGTGGTCGAGATTAACGTACTGTCGCGGTACTCTTCCACGGCTACGCAGGCGGTGCCACTACCGACCTGGCTGGGGGTCAACGAAATATCACCGGTAGCCGGATCAATTGTAATGCCGCCAGTAGTGGGCAGAAAGTTAGTGGGTGTAAAACCCGCGTTCAGCGGGATGTTCGAAACAGTTGTGGGGGGACCAGGGTTGGTCGGAGTGGCCTCTCGGCAGGGGACAAAGCTGTACACCAGCGAGTCACCATCGACGTCAGTCGCGCCTTGGTTAAAAATATAGTCCTCGCCTACACAGAAAAAGGGCGCCGGCGGATTAACAAACTCCGGGGAGTTGTTGCAAGGCTGTACCGTCAGGTCGATTTCGATCTCATTGTACAGACCCTGAATGGAAGAGGCTTGCAAATTGAGAATACCACTGTTGCGCGAATATTCTTTTACTGCCAGAGTCCAAGTTTCGCAAGTACCCACATTCGAGAAATCGAAATCTGCAAAGTAATGACCCTGCAAAACCCCATTAATTGAGCTGCTATTATCCTCGCAATCACTGACTTCTGAGGCACAGGTTGGCGTTACATCCACAAAATCAGACAGGTCGAATTGCCAGGGTGAAATTTGAACAGGGTTGCTACACCCCGCCGGTGTTGAGCAAGCACCGCCAGCAGTCAGTTGACCGCACCAGTTCCACTCGAACGGCATATTGTCGGGTGGGTTGTTGAAGTTGCCCGAAAAGCCTGGCGTGGCAGTACCTTCCGTATTTTTCATGAGTAGCCCCTGCGCTGTCGCATCGCAGTATTCATACCAGTAGATATGAACCCGATAGATGCCGTTGCCGAGGCATTCATAACGCAGATCGGTGCCCACAATGTGGGACGCCTCCGCGGGCTGGGGCACCAGCAGAGCAAAGAAAACCGGCAAGAGAAGAATGAGTAGTCGACGTGGCATAGCGTACGCAGTGTAATGTATCGCTTACAAAATAAAACATTTTGGCGTGCAAATGCGCGAGGCTGGGCCGAGTCTCTTAAAAACCTGCTGAGTTGCGTGCTATCCGTTGTTAACGGTTATTTGGCAGAGTAAGGCGAAGTAGGCCGAAGCACTTCACAAGCGTTCCGTGACTGAATCAGTACGCCTTATATCAAAAAAGGCACCAATAACTTGGTGCCTTTTTCAAATTGTATGATACAGGGAGCTACTTAGATTACGACTGCTTGTCGTCGTCGCTCTCTTCGGTGCTTTCATCTGCTTTGTATTCAGAAGCTTCTTCTTTGGCCGAAGCTTCAGGGGCATCAGCGATGTCCTCTTTGACGTCCTCCTTTATTTCCTCAGCAGCAACGTCTGCGGCCTCTACGTCTTCAGCCGCTGCTTCAACATCTTCTTGCACGTTTTCGGGCAGGTGCTCTTCCGAAGCGCTAGCGTCGGTGTCAGCTTTGGCCTCAGTTTGCTCAGCTTGAGCTGCTTCAGCTTTCGCCTCTGCTTCATCGGCTTTTGTTTCGCTGGCATCGGCTGCGGCTTCAGCAGTTGCCTCCGCGGCTTTCGCTTCTGTATCCCCAGCTTTGGCTTCAGCTTGTTTCGCTTTCGTGTCTTGTTGCTTGGTGTCGCTAGAAGATGAACCGCTGCCACTGCTACCGCGACGGCGACGCGTTTTCTTTTTCTTGCGCCCGCCACCCTCGTTTTGGGTGTACTCGTACTCGTTGAAATCGACGAGTTCGATCAGCGCCATTTCGGCTGCATCGCCCTGACGCTCACCGAGCTTCAGGATGCGCGTGTAGCCACCCGGGCGCTCCAGTACTTTGGGGCGTACCTCGCCAAAGAGCTCTTGAACGGCGTACTTGTCGCGCAGCTTGCTGAACGCTTGGCGACGCGTGTGCGTCGAGTCGTTCTTGCTTTTGGTGATGATGGGCTCGAGGAAACGGCGGAGTGCGCGAGCTTTGGGCAGCGTCGTCACGATCTGCTTTTCCTTGATCAACGAGCTCGCCATGTTGGCGAACATCGCGCGGCGGTGAGAGGCCGTGCGGCTCAGAGAGTTATTTTTCTTACGGTGACGCATGGGGATTCAACCTGTTTAGGGGCTAAAGACCAGTGATTTGAGGCGGCGGTCTTAGCTAATTTCTTCTTCGAGTTTATACTTGGACACATCCATGCCAAAGCTGAGGCCCTTGCTGGCCACCAGCTCTTCCAGCTCGCTGAGCGACTTCTTGCCGAAGTTGCGGAACTTGAGCAGGTCGGCGATGTTGTAGGCCACGAGGTCGCCAAGCGTGCGAATCTCGGCGGCTTTCAGGCAGTTGAAGGCACGTACCGACAGGTCCAGCTCGCTAAGGGGCGTCTTCAGGAGCTTGCGCATCTGAAGGAAGTTTTCGTCAACTTCTTTGCGTTGGGCAGGCTCCGAGGTCTTCAGTTGGATGTTGGAATCCGAGAAGAGCATGAAGTGCTTGATCAGGATGTTCGCAGACTCCTTCAGCGCTTCTTCAGGATCAATGGTGCCATCAGTTGAGATGTCGAGGATGAGCTGCTCGTAGTCGGTGCGCTGCTCAACACGTGTATTCTCAACTAGATACTTGACGTTTTTAATGGGCGTGAAGATCGAGTCGATGGCAATTTCGCCGAAGGGCATGTCCTCATGCTTATTCTCTTCGGCGGGGCGCCAGCCACGGCCCTTACCCACGTTCAGCTCGATATCAAGCTGGGTGTCGGGGTCGAGGTGGCAGATGACGTGATCGGGATTCGGAATCTCGAACGCATTGGTGTTCTTCGCAATATCGCCAGCCGTCAATTTGTCCTGACCTTTGATCGAGACGAAGATCTTGTCTTCCATCTCCTCGCCAACGAGTTTGAAGTTGACACCTTTGAGGTTCAGCACCAAATCAACGACATCTTCCACCACACCCGGGATGGTCGTAAACTCATGCTCAACGCCAGGAATTTTGAACGACGTGATGGCATAGCCCTCCAGCGAAGAGAGCAGCACACGGCGCAGGGCGTTGCCCACTGTGATGCCATAACCCGGTTCGAGTGGTCGGAACTGGAATTTGCCGAAGAAGTCTTCGACCTTCTCCATCACGACCTTTTCGGGGATAATGAATTCTAACAGTGCCATTTATGATCTAGCGATTAGGGGTGGGGGGTGAATGGGGCGTATTGCGGGCTGCAAAAGTAAACAATTTGGGCGAAACATGCTGTGCATGTGTCGCCCAAAGTTTGAGTTCGAGAGGCTTAACGCGAGTAAAGCTCGACGATGTAACGCTCCTGGATGTTCTCAGGAATTTCGTTGCGCTCAGGGTAGGTCAGGAACGTACCGCTGAGTTTGTTCTTGTCGAGCTCCAGCCACGGGAAGCGGCTAACGCTGCTGGAAGACACCGCGTCGTTGACAAGCTCGAGCGACTTACTGCGCTCACGAATCTCAACTTTGTCGCCGGGGCGCAGCTGAACTGACGGTACGTTTGTCACAACGCCGTTGACCATCACGTGCTTGTGCGTAACGAGCTGGCGGGCCTGGCGGCGCGTACGCGCAAAACCGAGGCGATAAATGGTGTTGTCCAAACGCGATTCGAGCAGCTGCAGGAAGATCTCGCCAGAGTTACCACTCTTGGCAGATGCTTTTTCGAACAGGCTGCGGAATTGCTTCTCGAGCATGCCGTACATATAACGTACCTTTTGCTTTTCCTCCAAGGCGATTTTGTATTCTGAAGGCTTACGCTTGCGGGCGCGACCGTGTTGGCCGGGACCGTATGCTTTGCGTTCCAGCGTTTTGCTGAAACCGAAGATCGGTTCGCCAAAACGGCGGGCGAGGTTTTTCTTGGGGCCTCTGTAACGTGCCATAATCTTTTTCTAGCTTATCGGGGTGCTGTGTGTGAGAAAGCGTATGTTGAACCTTGGGTTAGACACGACGCTTCTTGGGTGCGCGGCAACCGTTGTGCGGAATGGGCGTGATATCCGTGATTTTCGTCACCTCGATATCATTGTTGTTGATAGCGCGGATGGCCGACTCGCGACCAGAACCCGTGCCTTTCACGTAGACCTCCACACGACGCAGACCCATTTCGTGGGCCGTTTGTGCCGCCTGAGAGGCTGCAACCTGTGCAGCGTAGGGCGTGTTCTTCTTAGAACCGCGGAAACCGGCTTTACCGGCCGAAGACCATGAGATGGCGTTACCGGCGCGGTCGGTCAGCGTAACGATCACGTTGTTAAACGAAGACGTGATGAACGCAAGACCTTCCGGCTGTACCGTCTTTTTCTTCTTCTTCTTGGGGGCTTGTTGCTTTGCCATAATACTAAACGTTAGACGCTAAGATGCGTAAACAATCTTTGGGTGCTTACTTGGTAGCCTTCTTCTTGCCGGCAACTGTTTTCTTTTTGCCTTTGCGTGTACGGGCATTGGTGCGGGTGCGCTGGCCACGCAGGGGCAGGCCAGCCTTGTGGCGCAGGCCACGGTAGCAACCAATGTCGATCAGGCGCTTGATGTTCATCTGCTGCTCAGAGCGCAGCGCACCTTCAACTTTGTACGTGTCAGATATAATCGCGCGGACACGAGAGGCTTCTTCATCGTCCCAGTCCTTGATACGCTTGGTGGGATCCACCTGCGCTTGATCAAGCACTTTTTCGGCGCGCGTACGGCCTATACCGTAGATGTACGTTAGCCCAATAAGGCCACGCTTGTTTTTCGGGAGGTCAACACCTGCAATACGAGCCATAGCTTATC
>CAZTEZ010000113.1:0-3005 GCA_964611815.1 uncultured Bacteroidia bacterium
CGTTGATTTCGTTTGCCGCTTCCTGACTGCGCTCGGCCAGCTTGCGCACCTCGGCGGCCACCACCGCGAAGCCGCGTCCGTGTTCACCCGCACGGGCGGCCTCAACGGCGGCGTTTAGCGCCAACAGGTTGGTTTGTCGAGAGATTTCTTCGATGATGGCGATCTTTTCGGTGATCAGACGCATGCTCTCCACGGTCTTTTTCACCACGGTGTTGCCTTCCTCGATTTTCGTGACGGACTCTCGAGCGATTTGCTCAGTCTGGCGGGCGTTGTCGGAGTTTTGCTGAATGTTCGCCGCCATCTCTTCCATCGAGCTGCTGATTTCTTCAGCCGAAGCTGCCTGCTCGGAACCACCTTGCGAAAGCTGCTGCGAACTGCCACTCACTTGCTGGCTGCTGCTGGCGATGTTCTCGGTGGCGCTGCTCACTTTGCCAAGGGCCTTGTTGATCGTGGCAATCAACCACCAGGCGATGAGCCCGGAAATGATGGTCGCCAAAATGACCACGCCCAGCATGAGTGCCGTGGCCGATTCGTAAGTCGAGATGCTCTCTTTGCGGTCGTTGGCCAGCATATCGTCATGGTAGAGCAGCAGCTCTTGCATGGTTGCTGCCGCTTCTTCGCGCTGGCTGTTGGCGCTGCCAAGCGAGAGCTCCAGGCCCTCATCAGAAATGATGTCTTGCACATCACCTTCATTTACGCCAGCCTGCTCAATCGCCTCGCTTTGCAGCTGTGCGACTTGGTCCACCAGCTGCGTGTAAGCTTTCCATTGGCTGCTGAAATCCGAGATGTATTTCATCGCTTGTTCGTCGGCCAGGGGTTTCATCTCGGTCATGTAACCCATCACTTCGGTGTCGATGGCGTCAAAATCCCGGCGCAGTTGGTCCAGCTTGCTTTGGGTGTTCGAGAGCAGCATGGCTTTCTCGAAACGCGAGGCCGCTTGCAGTCGGCGGGCTGCCTTGGAGCCCAGGATGATCTTCTTGGACGTGCTGTCGGTAATGCCAATCAGTCTGTCGTTCATGCTGGAAATGTTGAACGCACCGACGAGGTAGATGCTGATGACGAACAGCACCAGCAGCGAAAGGGACAATATGAGTTTGTTGCGAATAGACATTTGCGAGGGACTAAGGGGTGAAGAGGTAGAGCTGAATGTGGCCGACGATTTTCAGGAACAAACTTGGGAGCTCGGCTGGCTGTTGCCCAGCCTGGCTCGCCGGCCAATTCAACGAGCATAAAACTATGAGGGTTAGCCGTACTGTCAAGCGCTTTTCCCCTATGCATTAAAAAATCCAGCAATTAGACTACATCATCGGCATAACATCTGCTACTACATACTTACGGCTAGCATGTAACATTTTTGCTGACTTACAAGTGTTTTTCCTCCCTTTAAATACTTGAGGCATTTGCCGAAAAAGTGTTCTAAATGAGCTTTTAAGGGCCATTCTGCTTTCAGATATGTCCTAAGCTGATATCAATCGCCAACGCCAAAAACTTGTGTAGAGAAACTTTTGCCGCTCGAAATCTTCCTCGCCGCGACCAATTCAGCAAAAGTAGTAGGTAGGTTTTTGGAAGTTTTATGCGAGAAACTATGATTTTCAAGTTTCTGCTAGTGTCGGCGAGTGATTGATGAGTGCGCTTCTGTAGGTTGTGAGAATAGGTGCTAACACGTTGATGTGTGAGAAACACTTATTCACAACGTTTGTACCCCCTAGCAATAGTTGTTCACTACCCTCTAGTCTACTCAAAATGTCAAAACGTGTTCTTATCGTCGACGACTTCGCGTCTGTTCGCAAGCTGATCGACTCCGTACTCTCTAAACAAGGCTTCGTGACGATGCACGCCGAGGATGGCGAGCGTGCGCAGGAAATCCTGCGCGATACCCGCGTCGACCTCGTTGTTTCAGACATCAACATGCCGCGCATGGATGGCGTTGCGCTTCTTGAGTACACCCGACGGGCCTCTGTCAACAGAAATGTCCCGTTTCTGTTGGTGACTACTGAAGAGGATGCTGACCTGAGCCAGCGTGCCGAGGCCGCGAACGTCTCGGGCTGGGTGGCTAAACCCTTCAAAATCGACCAGTTTTTGGTAGCTGTCAACAGCGCCATGGGAAACCTTGAAGCGGCTAGAGCTGGTGCCTGATTTGCATTTGACAAAGCCGCATTCTCCCACACCTTCTCAAGACTGAGCTATGGAAGATTTCCGCGCCATGTTTCGCGAAGAGACCGGCGAGTATCTGCAGACACTCGAGGCGGCCCTTTTGCGCCTAGACCAAACGCCGACTGATCGCGAGGCGCTCGATGAGGCCTACCGCGTGCTGCACACGCTGAAAGGCACCGGGCAGATGTTCGGGTTCGATAGCCTAGGCGCGTTTGCGCACGGGCTGGAGAATCTCTTTCAGGCGGTGCGCGGCGGGCAGCGCTCAGTCGACCGGCAGATGCTGGATTTGAGCTTCCGCGGTCTGGACGTCATGCGCGCTTTCATAGCCGCAGAAAAAGAGGCTGAAGAACCCACCGATGCCGCAGAAGCTGTACTGGCGACGGTTAGCGAGCTAATTGACAACGCTGGTGACGGTATCTCCATCTTGCTAGACGAGCCTGAACCGCAAGCGCAGGTGGCCGAAGGAGACAGCTTTGCTGAGGCTGGCGTGCAGCAGACGCGCATTCGGGTGGGCGTGGAGAAGCTCGACAGCCAGCTCAACCTCGTAAGCGAGTTGGTCAGTCTGCAGGCGCGACTGCATACGCTCGCACTGCAATCGGATAACCCGGAGCTGGTCGCCGCGGTTGAGGCTCACGAAAAGCTGGCGCAAAATCTGCGTGATAATTCACACGATATGCGCCTGGTGCCCATCGAAAGCCTCTTTCAGCGGGCCCAGCGTCCGGTGCGCGATCTCTCACGCTCGCTGGGAAAGCCGGTGGAGTTCGTCACGCTGGGCGGCGACACGGAGCTCGACCTGGCGATGCTCGAGCGCCTGACCGACCCGCTGCTGCACCTTTTGCGCAATGCACTGG
>CAZTEZ010000113.1:3015-8937 GCA_964611815.1 uncultured Bacteroidia bacterium
GTCGAATCTGACGAAGAGCGACGGGCTGCTGGCAAACCAGAAACGGGCAGCCTGCGCCTGATTGCCCAGCAGGTCGGCACTGAAGTGCAGCTGCATTTGGAAGACGACGGACGCGGTCTGGACCCCAATCGTCTGTGGCAGAAGGGCCTGGAGCGAGGGCTGGTGTCGGCCCCTGAGCCGCCTTCTGATGAGGCGGCCTTCGAGCTCATCTTCCACCCCGGCTTTAGCACTGCCAGCAAAGTGACCGGTATCTCTGGGCGCGGGATGGGCATGGATGTCGTGCGGCGCAGTATCCGAGAGCTCAACGGCGAGGTGCACCTGTACTCCGTCCCCGGTCGGTCTACGGCTTTCACGATGCACCTACCACTGACGCTTTCGATCATGGAGGGCTTTCTGGTGCAGGTGGCCAACACAAGCGTGGTACTGCCGCTGGCGCAAGTCGAACGCTGCCACGCCGTGCAGCAAAGTGCACTGCAGAATCCACTCGCAAAACTGGTCCAGCTCGACGACGAGCGCCTACCTTTCCTCGACTTGGCGAGCGCATTTACACATCAACACGACCCACCGGAGCTTCGCCAGGCGGTGGTCGTGCACTACCGCAACGAGCACCGCGTGGCGCTCATCGTCGATCGCATACTTGGCGATCAGCAGGCGGTGCTGAAAAGCCCCGGTCTCATACTGCGCGAAAATCAGCTGCTGTCCGGCATCTCGCTACTCGGTAATGGCGAGCCGGCCGTCGTTCTCGATGCCCAGCGCGTTGTGAGCCAGTTGCTTGATTTTGAGCAAATCAACAGCACATAAACCACGCAAACTTATAACCGTAATAGTCCCGAGTCCCTCGTTCCAATCCTCCATTTCCTAATCCTCAGTTTTACTCTGAATTTCCCTCTAAAAGTATAACAACCCATGTCCACCGCTACTCAAACCTCAACCCAGAACAAAGCCGACACCCACGCCTACCTCACCCTGCGCCTCGCCGATGAAGTCTTTGCGCTCGACGTGCAGCGGGTGCGTGAGGTCCTGGAAGTGCCGCACATCACGAAAGTGCCGCATGCGCCGGCGACCATGCGGGGCGTGATTAACCTACGCGGAAAAGTGTTGCCCGTGATCGATACCCGCTTGCGATTCGGCCTGGAATCGAAGCCCGACACCCGCGAGACGTCCATCATCGTGATCGAAGTCAGCGACGAGGAGAGCGCCGAAAAGACGCTCATCGGCGCGGTAGTCGACCAGGCGCTACAAGTGCAGGAAATTAACATGAGCAGCCTTGAGCCAGCACCTTCATTGGGCACGGCCTATCGCGCGGAGTTCGTCACGGGTGTCGCCAAACAGAACGAGCGCTTCATTTTGCTGCTTGACATGGACAAAGTTTTCTCGCTCAGTGAGTTGAAATCGATCGAGCAACTCAGCACCCAGCAGACGCTGAATGTCACTGACGATCAGGCAGCCGATTCTGACGCTAAAGACAGCGAATGATGCCAGCCATTCAGAGCCCCACGCCTTTGCGCCTGGAAGACAGCGACTTCCGGCGCTTAAGCAGCTATATCGGCGAGCATTATGGCATCAAGCTGCCGCCCAGCAAGAAATCGCTGTTGGAAAGTCGGTTGGCCAAGCGGGTGAGGGCACTGGAGTTAAAGGACTTCAAAGCTTACGTCAAATACATCTTTTCGAAGGAAGGCGAGCGCACGGAGCTCCCGTTGATGATTGACCTTATTACCACCAACAAGACGGATTTCTTCCGAGAGCCAGGCCATTTTACTCTGTTAGAAGAACATTTGTTACCGGAGTGGGAGCTCAAGCGCCGGCCCAATGAAGAGCTGGTGATTTGGTCGGCGGGCAGCTCGTCGGGCATGGAGCTCTACACGCTGGCGATTGTGCTCAGCGAGTATGGCCTGAAGCGCTATGAGCTGATTGGTAGTGACTTATCGCGCCAGATTCTGCGGGAAGCCGTCGCGGCAATCTACCCCGCCAGGCGTATCGACCCGGTTCCCATGGAGCTACGCCGCAAGTACTTTCTGCGCAGCAAAGACCGCAGCGAAGACATGGTGCGGGTGGTACCCGAGCTGCGACGCAAAGCCACTTTTTATCAGCTGAACCTCATGGACGAGCGCTACCCGATGCCGGGCCAGCTGCCGTTCATTTTTTGCCGAAACACGCTGATTTACTTTGAAAAACCCGTGCAAGAAGCCATCATCAATAAGCTGTGCAAGCACCTGCGCCCGGGCGGCTACTTGTTCCTGGGGCATTCGGAAAGCATCGTGAACCTGAACGTCCCGCTCGTGCAACGCCACCCAAGCGTGTATCAGCGCACCTAACTGCTCAGCGCGAGCGTTTAACACAGCTTCATTTCAGTCGATCCGGATTCTGCTTCAAAAAGCTCTCCCACGAGCCATAGCGTTTGCCAGTACCCGGGGCGTCGCCCTGGTAGTAGTGGCACATCGCAACGGCCAGTGCATCCGTTGCGTCCAGTGGCAGGTTCCTGTTGCGATATTTCAACTCCGGCAGCATTTGTAAAAGCACTGCTGCCAGTTGCTCCTTAGCAGCCTTGCCGTTGCCGGCGATGGCCTTTTTCACTTTGCTAGGCGCGTATTCCGCGACGGGAATCTCACGCTGCATGGCCGCCGCCATCACCACGCCCTGCACCCGGCCAAGCTTCAGCATGCTCTGGATATTCGAGCCATAAAACGGCGCTTCAATCGCGACCTCATCGGGCAGGTGCTGGTCGATGAGCTTGTTCACGCCTTTCAGGATACGACTCAGCCGCTTGGGGTGCGTCTCGCCTTTGGTGCCTGCGCGAATCACGCCGACATCCAGCAGCTTGAGCTGGCCATCGAGGTGCTGCACGACGCCAAAGCCCGTCACTTGCGTGCCCGGGTCGATGCCGAGAATAATCCGGTCGCTGGCTGTTTGCGCCATGCCGATTACTGGAATTTCATACCGAAGACCGTCACGTCGTCAAGCTGTTCGCGGTCGTCCTTCCAGTCTTTCCACTCCAGGTTGAGCAGTGCGCGCTGGGTTTTCATGGACTCATGTTGCGTGCGCAGCACGAGGTCGCGGAAGCGGCGCTTGCTGAAGCGCTTCTCTTCAGGGCCACCCATCTGGTCGACGAAACCGTCGGTGTACATATAAATCGCATCGCCGGCTTTCAGTTGGAAGACGTGGTTGTCGAACGTGCGCTCTTCCTCAAGCTGCTCGCCACCGATGGCCTTTTTGGTGCCGCGAATCTCCTGGATTTCCCAATCCTGATAGATGTAGAACGGCAACTGGGCACCGGAGTACTGCACCTCGTAGGTCTCCATGTTGATGGTGGCGACCGATACGTCCATACCGTCGCGCGACGATGAGTCCTCCTCGTCTTGCTTCAGCGCTTTGCGCACGCCACGGTGCAGGTGGTAGAGGATTTCGCTCGGCTGCGTCACCCCGCGCTCGTTCACGATCTGGTTGAGCAACAGGTAGCCGATAAGCGTCAGGAAGGCGCCCGGTACGCCGTGGCCAGTGCCGTCGGCGACAATGACGACTTTCGTCTTCTCGTCGACGGGCGAGAACCAGTAGAAGTCGCCACCGACGATGTCCTTGGGGCGGAAGACGATGAAGTAGTTCTTCAGGTGCTCCTTCATGTCCTTTTTATCCGGCAGGATGTTGTTCTGGATGCGTTTCGCATAGCGAATCGACTGCGTGAGCCACTGGGTGGTCTGCTCGATCTCCTGCTTCTGGCGAATCATCTCTTGGTTGGCATCCTCCAGCTGTTGGTAGGCTTCGCGGAGTTTGTTGGTGCGGCGGCGCTGGCGTTGCTCAATCACCAGGCCGACGGTATCAGCCAGCGAGTTACCGAAGCTGATTTCGTCGACGAGCCATTCGCGCGGCGTGTCTTTGTGTTCCACAGAAATCAAGCCCACGATGCGCGTGCCATAGCGCACAGCCACGTCCATCACGGCTGTAATGTTCTTGGGCTTCAGGAGCGTAAACGCTAAGTCTTTCGTGCGCTCGTCATCCTGTGCATGTTCTGAAGCAATGACCAGCTCTTTTTCGAGTGAAGCAAAGTAGTTGGGGTACATCGACTTCTCGATGACTGTTTCCACGTTGTGCTCGTGCTCTTCGTTCTGATCCACAGCCACACAGCGCACCTTCGTGTCGTCTTCCTCGAACATCCAGATCGAGACGCGGTTCACGCGCAGGGTTTCTTTGCCGATGTTGGCGATCACTTTGAACGCCTCCGACATCTCGCCCTCTTTCACGGCCGGGTGGTGCGTGAGCTTCACGATGGCCTCTTGCTGGCTCTTGAGTCGGAATTCCTGGCTCTTCTGCGAGGTGATGTCCGTGAGTACGTGGATGCATTTAATGGGCTCGCCGTTTTCGTCGAGCACCGGCGTCGTGGTAATCAGCGCCCAGAAGACGTGGCCGTTGTGGCCACGGTATTCGATCTCGCCACGCCAGATTTCGCCGTTCAGAATCGCGTTGCCCTGCTTCATGAACACCGGGTCGTTCTCCTGCAGGTTGCTTAGCCAGTAGTAAGGTTGGCCAATAGCTTCATCGCGCGACTCGGGGATGTGCGCAATTAGCTCGTCGTTGGCATAGGTGATGAGGCCCTGCATGTCGGTTTCGTAGACCATCGCAGAATTGTTCAGCGCACTGATCTGGCCCACAAGCTCGATTTGCGTGCGCTCGAGCTGCTCGGCCTGCGCGCTGGTCAGTTGCATCGCCTCCTCGATCTTCTGCTTGGATTCCAGACGATCGGTGATATCGAAGGCCACCGCGATGTACTTGTAGGGCTTCATGTCGAGGCCCAACACCGGGGTAATCGTCAGCGCCACCCAGATCATACGGCCGTCTTTGCAGCGGTTTTGCAACTCACCTTTCCAAACTTTCCCGCTCTGGATCGTGCGCCACATTCTCTCGTAGTAGGGCGACTTCTGCTTCTCGGAGCGCACGAGGTTATGCGACTTACCGATCACACTTTGCGTGTCGTAACCATACGCGTTCGCAAACGCCTCGTTAACGTAAGTAATCCGGCCCTCCAGATTCGTTTCGGAGACAATCGCCGCATTGTTGAGGGCGCTTACCTGACCACGCAGCTCGATTTGCGTGCGGCGCATCTCTTCGTTGGTCGCCTCAATTTCTTCGGCGTTCTGGCGCAGTTCTTCTTCCAGCGCCTGGCTCTCTTCGAGCGTCATGCGCAGCTCCTCTTCCATGGTGCGGCGGTTGCCCTGCTCGAGTGCCATGGATACGATTTCGGCCACAGACAGCAGGAAATTCTGCTCGTCCATGTGCCAGTCTCGCCCTTCGATGGCGTGCTCTACAGCAAGGTAGCCCACCACGCGCCCACCCAGGCGAACGGGCGAAGTCAGAATGGCATTGATGCCAAAGGGTTCGAGGTAGATGTCTTTAAGCTCAGACGTGCGCTCGTCGGTAGCAGCGTCTGGAATGGAGAGGATGTCGAGCGAATTGACCGAGTTGTAGAAGCTCGGCACCTCTTCAGACACCAGCTCGAGGCCCTCAGTGTGGCGCATCTGCTGGCGCTCGTAGAGGTCGATGCAGCGGATGCGTTCGCCATTGTTGGCGAACAGCCAAAGGCCCACGCGATCGAGATCGAGCGAGTAGGTGGCGGTTTCCGTTACGGCCCGCAGCGCCTCGCGCACATTGCCTTCTTTCAAGGCATCGTTACGCATAAGCTCTTGCAGACCAGCCTGCTGTTGAACTAGGCGGTACTCCAGGCCACGCTGGCGTTCGTAGGTCGCCCGCATTTCTTTTTGCTCTTCCAGCGCTTCTTTGGTGGCCTTTTGCAGCTCTTCCAACTCATTCTCCGAACGGCGTAGAGCGTCTTCAGCTTGCTGCACAGCGGCTTTCAGTTCACCGACCTCGGCTGCCACGAGTTGCAACACCTCACCGTCGGGGGTGTCCAGCTTCACGCCGGAAGCGAATACG
>CAZTEZ010000114.1:0-770 GCA_964611815.1 uncultured Bacteroidia bacterium
TGCTTACCCCTGACGAAGAAAACATTGAGATGGGCGATAGCATCGGAGTCATCGCTTACGGCATGGGCGTGCATTGGGCGGTGAACGCCGCGAACGAGGAGCTGAAAGGCAAAGTTGAGCTGCTCGATCTGCGCTCGATTGTGCCCTACGATTGGGACGCTGTTCAGGCACTCGTCGAGCGTCACTGCAAGGTGCTGATCGTGACCGAAGAGCCCGTCGAGAACAGCTTCGCCGAGGCCCTGAGTGGGCGCATCAGCCGCGAGTGCTTCCAACAACTGGACGCCCCGGTGCAGGTGGTCGGCAGTGTCAACGTGCCTGGCATTCCGGTGAACGATGGGCTGGAAGCGGCCTATTTGCCAGGCAAAGCTGGCGTGGCGGAGGCCATGCAGGCACTCATCAGCTACTAATTCTAATCTTTCTGCCCCCCATAGTCATTCTGAGCTTGTCGAAGAACCCACGTCTACAGCACATGATGTTGCATTGGCTGCTTTCCCGCTGCTCTGGTCAGCATGACTAAATCCGTGACTGTGATGAAGAACAAACGCGGCAAAACCGTCTCGAAAGCCAACCTGCCAGAGAAAACCTGCGCACACTGCGGCAGGCCGTTCAACTGGCGAAAGAAGTGGGCCCGCGACTGGGAGAACGTGAAGTATTGCAGTAAGGCATGCCGGTCGGCTGCAAAGTAGCGCTTCAGACCGCTACCCCCATCACCTCCGCAACCACCTCTCGCACAGCGCTGAACACGCCGTCGAGCTCGTCGTCGGTGATGC
>CAZTEZ010000114.1:780-8844 GCA_964611815.1 uncultured Bacteroidia bacterium
CGTGTCCAGGTCCATGGCGTCGGCCGATTCGCTGGCGATGGTCATGTCCTTGATGAAGTGCTTGACGTAGAAGCCGGGATCGAAGTTGCCCGCGATCATGCGCGGGGCGAGGTTGCTGGTGTAGCCGGCGTCGGAGTCGTTCAGTTCCAGTGCAAGCACGCAGCCCGTTTGGCGCTTCTCTTTCAGCCAGGGTGCATCGGCGGGCAGGCTCAATCGAAACTCTTGCAGCCGACGGGCGAGGCGCTGGCGATCATGCTGGCTTTCAGTCGTTTCGAATAAGTCCAAGCTCGCATTGGCTGCTGCACACGAAATCGCATTTGCGGTGAAACTATGCCCGTGGAAGAAGCTCTTGCGATGGTCGTCTTGCACAAACGCCTGATAGATTTCGTCGCTCACCAGCGTGAGGCCTAGCGGCAGAAAGCCACCCGTCAGTCCCTTCGAGAAGCAAGCGATGTCGGGCTGGCAATCGAGGTCGGGGTCGAGCTGGTGCATGGCGAAGAGCGTCCCGGTGCGCCCGAAGCCAGTCATCACTTCATCGAAAATGACGAAGCCCTTGTGCCGTTGCACATGCGTGAGCGCCTGGGGCGAGTACATCCGCATGCCCGCCGCGCCTTGGATGAGCGGCTCGAGGATCATCCCGGCGATTGGCCCGCGGTCGAGCGCGTGGTCGATCTGATCGATGGTGTTGGTCGCGCGATCGTTGGTGGGGCGCTCGATGAAGATCACATCGAAGAGCAGGTCGTGAAAGGCCGTCGTGAACACCCCACGCCCCGACGCGCTCATTGCCCCGAAGGTATCGCCATGGTAAGCATCCTCAAAAGCCAGAAATCGTAAACATTTGCGGCCCTGATTATGAAAATGCTGAATCACCAGTTTCAGCGCGACTTCCACGCTCGTAGAGCCGTCGTCTGAAAAGAAGACGCGCGAGAAGTTCGGGCCGGCGTGGCCAAGTATTCGCTCTGCCAGCTCTACCGCCTGGGGGTGCGTGGTGTTCGCAAAGATGCATTGCTCGAGTGTATGCGCCTGTTTCGCGATGGCCTCGGCGATGTGCGGGTGGCAGTGTCCGTGGGTGTTCACCCACCAGCTGCTGATGCCGTCGAGCAAGGTACGGCCGTCGGCCAGGGTGTAGTGGCTGCCATTCGCGCTGACCACCGGCAGCGGGTTAGCGGTCTTCATGTGCGTGTAGGGGTGCCAGACGTGGCGCAGGTCGCGCTCGATCAGTGTGTTTGCATTGGCCATAGGGCAAAGCTACACAAGACAACAGAGATAAGCCGCTCGGAACGCTCAGGACTGTGGTTTCAGTTGGCCGACGTAGGTGCGCAGGTCTTCGGGGCAGAGGCGGGCGATGTCAGCAAGCAGCGCTTCAATGCGCTCGCCGGGCTGCACAAAGGGCGACTCCCAGCGGATGCGGCCTTTCAAGACTGTTACCCGGCCACCAAACTTTTCAGTCAGGATCATGATTTCCGTCCGGTAGTTCTCAGCGGCGGGTTCCTCAATGCCTGGCACCAGTACGTCCATGTGCTCGAGGGCGAGCTTTTTGTCGCGGTCGTTCCAAGTGCCACGGGTCAACACCGAGCGGTAGTACATGTTGAATCGCACGCCCTGCATCTGCGTGCGCAATGCCCAGTGCTGGTCGTCGACTTGCTGAATGTTAATGCGCTTGAGTGTCGAAAGCGCCTCGAACACCTCGTGCAGTGCCACTTTCGTGGGGTTCAGAAAGAGGTACTTGATCCGGCGCATGCCCAGCACAACACCCATAATCAGGATGGTGGCGAAAATGGCCAGGATGATGAAAACAGTGGACTGGTCCATAAGTTAATGTGGCTTACTCTAAGTTAAGCAGCAGCGGGTAAACGCGAAAGGCACACAACTGTTATACGTGCATTAAGTCACGTAAGGTTCAACAACCGGCATCAAGATTCGGTCTGGATTAGCTGGTGTGGGGAACAGCCCCTAGCGCCGGGTCAGCGGCATTTTCGTCATGGCGATCTCGCGCACCAGTCGCTTCTGGCTGATGGGCACTACGCCAACTTCTTCGCAGACCAAGCCGCCGGCAAGGTTCGCCAGTTCGGCGCAGGTGGCGGGCTCCAAACCGGCACAAAAGGCCGCAGCAAACACACTAATGACCGTGTCGCCCGCCCCCGAAACGTCCGTGATTTTCCGGAAGTGCGCCGGCAGATGCGTGAACTGCTCGTTTTGGTCGCATAGCAGCACGCCGTTTTCGCTCAGCGTCGTAAACGTGTACTTGTGGCGCATCTTTTTACGCAGTTGCTTCACAGCTTCCTGAATGGCACTGCGGTCGGTGCCGTGCAGCTGGGTGTTGGTGGCATCGCTGATTTCACGCAGGTTGGGCTTGAAAACCGTGCAGCCTGTGTAACTGAAAAAGTTCGTCAGCTTGGGGTCCACAAAGGTGGGGATGTCGCGCGCATCGGCGAGCTCGAGCACCTCGGTGATCAGCTCCTCGGTGAACAGGCCCTTGTTGTAGTCTTGCAGAATAATGCCGTCAACGCCTACTTTCAGCACGCCCTGGATCACGCCCATCAGTCGGCGTTTTTCTTTGTCTTGCAGCGGCTGCTTGTCCTCGTTGTCGATGCGCAGCATGTGTTGGTTGTTGCCCATCACGCGCATCTTGGTGGTGGTGCGGCGCTCGGTGGAGTTCAACAAGCCGTAAGTGGGCAGGCCGTTGCGACGCAAGAGCGCCTCCAGTTGACCGCGCTCGAGGTCGAGCCCGCAGATACCGCTCAATACGGTGTTGATGCCTAGCGCGTGCAAGTTGAGCGCTACGTTGGCGGCGCCACCCAGTCGGTTTTCCTCGGTCTGCACGTCCAGAATCGGCACGGGCGCTTCCGGCGAAATGCGGTTCACCTTGCCGATAATGTACTTATCGAGCATGATGTCGCCCAGCACCAACACGCGCTGTTTTTTCAGGCGGTCGAGGAAGTCTTTCGTACTGAGCGCTCCGGGCATAGGCTAATCAAATCTGGACGGTGCGGCGAAGATAATAGATTGAATGCGAAACTACTGCAATTTTTCGAGCGCCTTCTGCATTCGGTCGACGGCCTGCTGCAGCGTTTCGATGTCGGTCGCAAAACTGATGCGTACGTGCTTGTCGTTCCCAAACGCCGAGCCTGGCACCAGCGCCACGCCGGCTTCTTCGAGCAGGTATTCGCAGAGCTGCACGTCGTTTGCGATGGTCTCGCCGTCAGCGGTTTTGCTGCCAAAGTAAGCCGAGACATCCGGGAAAAGATAGAACGCGCCCTCGGGTTTGATGTACGTCAGCTTTGGCAGCTTTTCGTCAACGATTTTCATGAGCAGATCTCGTCGGCGCTGGAACTCCGCCTGCATCCGGTAGACCGATGACAAGTTGAAGTGCAGCGCAGCAAATGCCGCCTTTTGGGCGATGCTGCAAATACCGGAGGTCATTTGCCCTTGCAGCTTTTCGCAGAGCTTGGCCACCTCCACAGGCGCGGCCATGAAGCCCACGCGCCAGCCGGTCATCGAAAAGGCTTTCGAGAGGCCGTTGACGACGATCGTGCGCTCTTTCAATTCCGGGATGCGCGCGATGCAGAAGTGCGGCTCGTCGAAAGTAAGCATGCCATAGATATCGTCGGCGACGATGAAAATGTTCTCGTGTTTGGCCAGCACCTTGCCCAGCGCACGGATTTCCTTTTCGGTATACACTACCCCAGAAGGGTTGCCGGGCGTGCCGAACAAAAAGCCCTTCATCTTGGGCGTAATCGCCTTCTCGAGCTGTTCGGGCGAAATCTTCAGGTTGGTTTCGGTGGAGGTGTCCAGCACCACGGGCGTGCCACCGGCCAGCTTTACAATCGACACATAGCTCACCCAATACGGTGCGGGGATGATGACCTCGTCGCCCGGGTTAATGAGACACTGGAAAATGTTGTTCAGCGTATGCTTTGCACCATTGGAAACGACGATATTTTCGGCTACAACGTCCTCGAGCGCATACACTTCGCGGAAGTGTTTGGCGGCTGCCTCGCGCAGTTCGGGCGTGCCGGGCACGGGCGGGTAGTGCGTGAAATTGTTGCGAATAGCTTCTACGCCCGCATTTTTTATGTGGATGGGTGTATTGAAGTCGGGTTCGCCCACCGTTAAAGAGATAATGTCTTTCCCTTCAGCTTTCAAATCGCGTACCTTTTGTGCCAGACTCAAAGTGGCAGAGGGCTTCAGGCGTTGGATGCGGTCGGAGGCGAGTTCGTTCCAGTTCATGGGGTGGCGGCTATGCGGTGGGGCTCTAAGGATAGATCGGCCAAAGCATGACCGAATAGCTTGCAATTTACAGTTCGCCCGCCAATCTTTGAGCATGTATTTCCGATTCGTCGAGCGCTTTGCGCTGCCTTTGTTTTGCGTGCTGATCACTTTGCCGGGATTGAGCGTCGCGCAAAGCGCTGATACGCTGGATGTAAGTGCGGAGGACGACTTCTATCACGTTCGGTTGAACTGCACACCCGATGGGTTTTTCATCCAGCAGCGACCCGCGCACTTCAACCTGAACCAGCCCTATCAACTTTCGAATTTCGGTGCGCAAACGGATTTCAACCGCAAGCTCGTTCGCCAATGGCGGTGGGGGCGCGTAAAGCTCTACCGCGATTCGGCGAAGACGGAGCGCTACAAATTCCGCGACTTCAAGCGCGAGTTTCCGCAATACAAGCGCCTGAAAAAGCGACGCTTTTGGCGAAAACCCGATACGACCCTGGCGTTGCTACAAATCGAGATCGTTCGCAGCCTGAGCTTCGGGTTTCAGCCCAGCATCGTGACCATGAAAGACCACGGCTATCAGTTGGGTATTCACACGTATGACCCGCCCGAAAGCGGCCCGCCTAACGACCGCCAACTGCTGCTTTATCCTGACGAAGATGACCTCATGCGGGTGGCAGAAGCCCTTGAGGTGCGTCGCTTTTACGACGGTATCGAAGAGCATGGGCCCGTGCGCATCCTCGAGACGCTGGCCGGTACGTTCAGCGTGGAGGACTGCCAAGGCTGTGAGGCCGAAGCGTTTATCGCTGCTTACAACGCCAGCCCGGCGGCACGTGGCACACTGTTGTTCAGCAAACCCCAGCCCAATCGGCAGACCAAAGCCCCGGTGTGGTATCGCACGCCGTTTGAGTTCAAAGATGAGACTTATGGCGATGAGCCGCTCGTGGGTCAGCTGGTGACGCAGCACAATGCGAGTGTCGATGAGCTCGAAATGCTCGAGCAGCAGGTGGCGCTACCGCTCTTTCGGCAACTCGTGCGGGGTAAGCTGAAGGTGTACCGCAGCGAGGCTTTGGACGATGAGATGCCGCTCGAACTCATTCACGATTACGTTGAACGTCATCCGGATGTACCTGTGCGACCCAACGCGGCGAACCTGAAAAATAGCGACTTCAGCATCGGTCTGCGCGACATCGAAATCGGCGGGCGGCTCAAGCGCGTCGTGAAAGACGACGGTAGCTTCAGTACGCAGTTCCTGCCCGAATACATCGCGCTGGGCTGGAACGCCTACGGTTACAGCACAGCCTCCGTCAGTTTGGGAATCATGAAACTCAAGGACGCCGAAAAGCTGGTGCCCAAAGTGGACGGCCAGCCGCTGCGTGAGTGGCTTACGGGCCTAAACGTGCTGGCGTATCCGGTGCAGGTCAACAGCAGCTACCCGGGCTCGGCCTCGGGCGCAGTGATCCTGAACCAGTACTTGCTCTACGGCGGGTGGGATGATATGCCGCCACCAGAGGCGATTTTCGAGCTTTCGCCAACGCAGATGCTGAACTTGTATCTCGAACTGCAAGCCTTCGTTAAACAGCAGCAGCGTTAAGCTCGCTAAGCTATCGGACCGAAGTGGCGTAACCATTCGCGCGAATGATGCACAGGTAAAGCTGCCAGAGCGCCCGTGCACCCACAATCGCATCGTAGTCTTCGCCACTTTCGGCACTCACTTCAACGAGGTCGAACCCAACGATGTCTTTGCCGCGCTCGGCGATTTTTTCGAGCAGGTAGCTCACCTGCGCAAACGTCAACCCGCCTGGCACCGGCGTGCCGGTTTGTGGGCAGAGCATGGGGTCGAGACCGTCGATATCGAAGGTGATATAGACCTTCTGGCCCAAATCGCGGACGATGTGCTCGCACACATCATCCCAGTTGCCGCCCACGAATTTGTTGCGGTGCAGGCTGGGTGCGTCATAGAGGCGAATGCGCCCGTCGGCGTCGGTAATGCGGGTCGCTTCTTCCTGCGCATAATCGCGAATGCCGACCTGCACCAGGTTCTGCACCTGATCAAGTTTCAGCGCGTTGAACATGATCGACGCGTGCGAGTGCGAAAGGCCCATGTAGCTCTCACGCAGGTCGCAATGCGCATCAATCTGCAGGATCGAAAACTGCTCTTGCTGTTGCGCTACGGCGTGCAAAAGGCCCAACGAAACCCCGTGCTCGCCGCCCAGCAGCCCAACGATCTTCCCTTGCTGCACCCATGGCAAAACGGTGTCGTACACCGTTTCGTGAATGTCAGCAGTCAGGCTGTTCAGTTCGTTTTGTAAGGAAGCGATTGTGTCGGCATTCTCCGAGAAGTTCGCCTCGGCCAAAAGGCGCGCCAGCCGCTTGGTTTTGGGCAAATGCTCCCTGCTCAGGCTGTGTGCAACCTGCAGTTCTTCGAGCAGCGCAAGACCCGGCAACCAGGGCGCGGGGATCTCAGGATGGTAAAAATCCAGCTGCGGCGAGGCTTCCAGAATCGCTTTCGGCGCATTCCCGGTGCCCGTGCGATACGAGACCGTCAGTTCCAGCGGGACGGGCTGTACAATTATGGCCGCATCTTCGGGGGTGTGCGGAAAGCCGAACAGGTTGCCATTGTCGACCCCGAATGCGTCGGGATCGAAATCGTCGTAGCGGGCGGCGTTCTCGGGGTTAATGTTGGCCATGGGGTTGCATTTGTGGCTCGCCGGCGGGTATCTGATTCAGAATCGCACGCACGTAGTTCGGTAGCGCAAACGCCGCCTGGTGCACGTCGGCGTTGTAGTACTTCAGGCCGTGTTCGGCAGCAAAGGCATCGGCTTTACTGGCGTTCAGTGCCTTGCGGGGGTGGAAGTCGTGCTTGGCGGCAATCGTCATGCTCCACAGACCGCTCGGGTAGGTTGGGATGTGCAGCAGATACGTATGCGTGTTGTTGTCGCCGAACACTGCGCGCAACTGGCGGTTGACTTTTATGAACATATCCGTGTGGTAGCGTGGCGACTCGCTCTGAGCAGCGAAATAGCCCTCGTCGCGCAGCACGCGGGCGGCATTGGCGTAAAACTTTTCGCCAAAGAGCGTGTCTGAGATTGAGGACGGATCGGTGGAGTCAACCAGCAGCAAGTCGAAGCTCGCATCCGGTGCTTCCGAGACGTACTGTGCGCCATCCATGTTCAGGATTTCGACTTTCGGGTCGTCCAGTTTGCCGGCGATGCTGGGTAAGTGTTCGCGGCTCGCTTCAATGACGGCCGCATCAATTTCGACGAGCACCACGCGCTCGATGCCCGGGTAGCGCAGCGCCTCACGCACGATTCCGCCGTCGCCACCGCCGATAATCAGCACGTCTTTCACGTTGCCATGCAGCTGCCCGGCCGGGTGAATCAGCATTTCGTGATATGCGAACTCGTCTTTTTCGGTCGTCATCACATAATCGTCGAGCGTTAGCATCTTGCCATAAGCAAACGTGTCGATGACTTCTACTTTTTGGTATTCGGTCTGCATGCGATAGAGCACATCCCCCGTGTGACGGAAAGACTGTGCGGTGTTCGCGTCGCGCTCGGTGAACCAGATATCGCGCGTACGCTTGATACTGGGCTTCTTTTCGTCACGCTGTTGCAACAGGGCCTCAGGATCATCGGCCGCCTCGGGCAGCAGTTGCGATTGCCCGCGGTGCATTTCGATGGCCGAACCGCCGGAGGATTTTAGCGTCTCCTTTAAAGACGTGTAGCAATCCCAGGGATTCACGGCATCGCCACACGTAAACACATCGACCGCCGCATAGCGGTATTCAGGCCAGGTGTGAATCGCAAGGTGGCTCTCCTGAATTACCACCACGCCACTCACCCC
>CAZTEZ010000115.1:0-2419 GCA_964611815.1 uncultured Bacteroidia bacterium
GGCATCGCGCATCTGGCCGTCGACGGCGCGGGTCGAGTGGTTGGTCGGGAAGCCCCACGAGAGATTCGACTTCCCGGCGGCTTCAGCGCCATCGGCGGTGTAGCAGCTCCAGGATTGCGGCGGGCTGTGGTCGAGCGAGCCGTTGGCCATCATCATCAGCGCGGCTTCCTGGCACTTCTGGTTCCAATCGCTGCGAAAGCCCGAGATCGGCTGCAGCCCCGCCAGATCGCGGTAGTAGTTGATGCGCTGCAGCACCATATCGTGTACACTTTGCGACAGCGTGCCGGCATCGCAGGTGTTTTCATCGCCCGTCCAGCCCAAATCGGTGACTTCGCTGGCCAAATACACCTCGTTGTACTTCTGCGCGGCCGTGGCTCGGGCTTGGTTGGCGTGGGGTGTGATGTCGTTTGTGGTCGTATCCTGCGTGTTATCATCCGGCGCTACATCCTCAGATTCGCCCTCGCAAGCAGAGAAAACAAGTGTGGCAGCCAGCAGCAGGCTGAAAAACAAGCGGTAAAGCAGTTGGTTGTGCATGAGTTCGGGTTTTGTTGAGCTGGTACGTGTTCTTGTAATGCAAGAACTGTGTGAATGTACGCGATACATCAAAAGGGGTTGTTGAAATCCGGCGAAATGTTACATCTGGATGCTAAGCTGAGCTTTTGTAATTTCCGACCGCGAACAGCCGTTTGCTGATTAACTCGCACCCGACCGCCAGCATTATGAAACTCTTGCGCTACCTCCGAGACGGCGAAGCCCGCCCCGGCTTCCTGCACAACTCGAACATTATTGACGTGATGACCGTCGCCGAGGCCATCGGCAAGAGTTTCCCGCGCTACTGGGAGGAGGTGATCGCGAACCAGGCGCGCTACATGCCGGTCTTGCGCGACCTTAACAAAATGGCGCGCGATGGCGAGTTTGATGAAATCGCGATTGAAGAGCGGATGGTTAAACTGCTCGCGCCCATCCAGCGCCCGCGTTCGATGCGCGACGGCTATGCGTTTCGGCAGCACGTTGAGACCTCGCGCCGCAACCGTGGCGTAGAGATGATTCCGGAGTTCGACGAGTTTCCGGTCTTCTACTTCACCAACCACAACGCGATCTTTGGGCCAGGCGAGATCCGGGTGATGCCTGAGCAGATGAAGCGTCTGGACTACGAACTGGAGGCGGCCATCGTGATCGGCAAGCAGGGGCGTAACGTTTCTGCCAAGACTGCCGACGAGCACATCTTCGGGCTGATGATCCTGAACGATTTCAGCGCCCGCGAGGCCCAGATGCAGGAGATGAAGCTGAACCTCGGCCCGGCCAAAGGCAAGGATTTCGCCAACGCCATCGGGCCCTATCTCGTGACGCTCGACGAGCTGCGCGACCACAGCCATGGTGCCGACAAGCCGCATGCAGGGCTGCAGTTTAACCTTGACATGAAAGCCTACCTCAACGGTGAGCTCATCTCGCAGGGCAACCTGAACACCATGAACTGGACCTTCGCCGAAATCATTGAGCGCGTGAGCTATGGGGTAGACATTTACCCGAATGACATCATCGGCTCGGGTACGGTCGGCACGGGGTGTTTACTGGAGATCAACGGCACCAAAAAGCTCGAAAACCCTGACTACAAGCCCGTCTGGCTTAAAGACGGCGATCGTATCCGTCTGGAAATCGAAGAGCTCGGGGTGCTCGAGAACCGTATCGCTGCCATCGAAGTCAAAGCCTAAGCGCGGTTTACGCGACAACGATTTGGGAAAAACGCTGCGCATTCTGGGTTTCCGTATCAACGCCACCGGTGCGCTGCAGCTGTTCCAGATGATGCGCTTCGGCGCGAACCTGCTGACCGGCATCGGCCTGAGCAAGCTCATTGACAATCCTGCCGGCATCGCCACCTACGAAACGGCGATTCTGTATTTCGGCCTGCTGAGCTTCGCGCCCATCAACGCCATCGTGCACAACTACATCGCCGGCTACAAACAAGCGCCCGATGCCCGCAAACCGGCCGTGCTCGTTAACAGCTTCCGGTTTGCGAGCTGGGCGGGTGGGGTGGCGGCCATCCTGGCGATGGGGATCGTTTTGGCGTTTTACGACTTCCCGCTGCTGCTGACGCTTTTCTACGGCGGTTTTGTACTGTTCAACTTCCTGTGCATGCTTACCGAATACGACCTGATGCTGCGCAACCGCTTGGGCTGGCTGCTGTTTTACGGCAGTTTTTTCTATGGCCTGAGGCTGGCGGGGGTCGTGTTGCCCATACTGTTGGGGTATGATTTTACGGTTGTTTTTGGCGTGCTGGCGCTCGTTTCTGCCGGGCAATTTGCAGCGTTTTTGCTGTTCCGTCGCGACACCCCCAGGCAGTTTTCGCGCCTGCAGATGGGATACCAGTTCGCGAAGATTCGTCCGCTATTTTTCAAGCAGATCGTCGGTGGCGGGGCGG
>CAZTEZ010000115.1:2429-8797 GCA_964611815.1 uncultured Bacteroidia bacterium
CCTACATCAACGGAGTGCTGGTCACGATTTTTATGACCGCCACCGATTTCGTGCTTTTCCGGTACGCTGCACGTGATTTTCCGCTAGTCCCCATGTTGATGATCGGCGTGTTCAGCGCCACGGCCGCCGGTTTTGCGGGTGTCAACAAACGCGAGGGTAACCTTCAGGTCTTCAGTCAGTTGCGCAAGAGCACCCGACGAATGATGCGCCTCTCGTTCCCGATCGTCATGCTACTGGTGGTGCTGAGCCACTGGCTGTTTCGCGTGGCCTACAACGCCGAGTTTGTGGCGGCAGCGCCCATCTTCAACCTGTTCATGCTGCTCACGATCCCCCGCATGCTCACCCCCCAGGCCTACATCGCCGGTAAACAGCTCAACCACTTGCTCTTACGGGTCGCGACCCTCGAGATCATCCTGCACATCATCCTCGCGACCGTGCTGATCCAGTTCATCGGGCTCTATGGCGTGGTGCTCTCCGGCATCCTGGCGTATGCGCTCGACCGTGGGCTACTGGCCTGGTACGTCGTGCGCGAGGGTTATGCGTTCAGCGAGATCATCGACCTTGGCGAATGGCTGGCGTGGTCGGCGGCCTTGATTGCGTTGGTGCTGCTGGCTAATTTTGCCGGCTGGCATTTGCCTGCCGATTTCGCGTTTTCGTAATTTGACCCTTCCGGTAACGCGTGATTACCAGCACCTTGACCTTCAACTTCTATGGCCGCCACCAGCGTCAGTTTTTACACCCTCGGTTGCAAACTCAACTTTTCCGAGACGAGCAGCATCGCCCGTCAGTTCACCGACGGCGGTTTCGAGGTGATTTCGTTTGAGGCCGGGGCCGATGTGTACGTCATTAATACCTGCTCGGTGACCGAAAACGCCGACCGCAAATGCCGCAAAATCGTGCGCCAGGCGCTGAAGGCCAACGCCGATGCCTTCATTGCCATCGTCGGTTGCTATGCCCAACTAAAGCCGCAAGAAATCGCTGATATTGAGGGGGTTGATGTGGTGTTGGGAGCAGCAGAAAAGTTCGAGCTGCTCGAGCGCATCACGGACTTCACTAAGCGCAAGCAGGCGCTCGTCGCGCGCGGTGAGATCGGCGAGGTGAATACGTTTATTCCGACTTTCAGTGAAGAAGAGCGCACGCGAATTTTCCTGAAGGTACAAGACGGCTGCGATTATAAATGCAGCTTTTGCACCATTCCGCTTGCACGTGGACAGAGCCGCTCGGCACACAAAGAGGCGGTGTTGGCACAAGCGCAAGAGCTGGTCGATAACGGCGCGAAGGAGATCGTCATCAGCGGTATCAATCTGGGCGACTACGGTGTGGGGCTCGAGTATGGCCTGCTGGAGTTGTTCGAGCTGCTGGACAGTGAGCTGACAGATCTCCCGCGCCTGCGCGTCTCGTCCATCGAACCCAACCTGCTGCACGACGACATCATCGCGTTTGTAGCAGACAGTCAGCGCTTTATGCCGCACTTTCACGTCCCGCTGCAAAGCGGCAATAACGAAATTCTTGGTCAGATGCGCCGGCGCTACCGCCGCGAGCTGTACGCTGATCGCGTCACTAAAATCCGTGAGCTCATGCCGCACGCGGCCATCGGCGTTGATGTCATCGTCGGTTTCCCGGGCGAAACTGAGGAGCAGTTCCGCGACACCTACACCTTCATCGCCGACCTGGATGTCAGCTACTTACACGTCTTCCCCTATAGCGCGCGCGACAACACCCTCGCCGCCGAGTTGCCCAACCAACTGCCGGAGCACTTCAAACACGAGCGCAGCAAGCAACTGCGCAACCTCTCGAACAAAAAGCGCCGCGCCCACAATGCCCGCCACCTCGACGAAACGCGCAGCGTACTCTTCGAAGCCAGCAGCCAAAATGGCGAAATGTTCGGCTTCACCGACAACTACGTCAAAGTCGCCGTCCCGCATGACCCGGCGCTGGTCAACACCATGCAGCCAGTTACGCTGAAGCGGGTGCGTAGTCATAAGCTGGTGGAAGCCAGTTTGTTAACAGAGCTTGTTAACGTCTGAAATCAGGGCCGCCCAAAATTGTAGCGATACGTCAGCATCACGTAGCGCGTCTGCCACTTGAAGCGCAGCGTTTGGTCGAGGGCGCTATTTTCGGTGTGCTCCACGTGCATGTAGGTATCGAAAATGTCGGTTACCGAGAGCGTGAGCGAGGCTTTCTCGTCTTGCAGCTGCTTCGAGATCGCGAGGTCGAGGCGCTGGCGGCCGTTCTCATTGGCGATGATTTCCGCTTCAGGCGAGCGGATATCATAGGTGCCCTGAAGCTCGATGTCCCACGGCAGCGTGAACCGACTCTGCACCTGTGCGATGGCGTTAAAAATTGAGTTGTAGAACTCCGGGTTCACGTTGCGCCCGTCGTGTTCCTGCCAGAAAAGTTGCAGACTCGCCGAGGCATTCCACCATTTCGTGATTTGCCCTGCAAACGCGTGCTCTGTGCCCACTTGTAGCTGCCCGTTAAAGTTGTAAGGACGGCGCAGCGCTACGCCATCTTCGACGAGTGTAATCTTATCAAAAAGGTTGTTTGACTTCTGGAAAAAGGCCGTCGTGACGACATCAAACTTTTTGTTGCGCCAATGGTGACTAAGTTGCACTACGTGTGCAAACTCAGGGAGGAGTAGCGGGTTGCCCTCGTCTATGAATAGGCTATCCCGAATACGGGTAAATGGCCGCAGCCACCAGCGATAAGGCCGATTAATGCGACGGTTATAAGACGCACTGACAGTATGATTCTCGTTCAGTTTGTAGGCCAGGTTCGCGTTCGGAAACAAGCCCGTGTAATCGACCTCTTGCGCTTCGGTATCGTTGTAGTCGCCCCGCAGACGGGTGTGTTCCATTCGTAAACCTGCCAATAAGGAGAAACGCCCAAAGTCGTGTTCGTATTGCCCGTAGGCCGACCAGATGTTCTCGCGAAACTTGAACAAGCCGTCGGCGTTCTGTACAGGCTCGAATTCGCCGTCGCCGTCATCGTCTGTCTGGTTGGTGGTCGAATCTGATTGCCATTTCGAGATGCTTTTTGCACCCCAGAGGACCTTTGCCTGATTGTTAAATAACGGCACACTAAAGTCAAGATTTGCAACCAGATTATGTCGATGCTCTATCTGCCCCTGCAACCGGGTGTCCGGTACCTGCTCAATATTGCCACCCGTAAACGTGTACTCTTGCGCAGAAATAACACCTGCGGTCTCATCATATCGATAAGAGTGACGTAAGCGCGTATCCATCGAAAAAGCGCTATCTGGGTCGTTAAGGCGCCATCTGAAGGCGTTATCTATTGAATATTCCCAGCCTTCGTAGTCCTGAAAGCGGTCGGCAGAGTCTCGATAGCTTTGCTCGGGGATCGCCAGGGTGCTCGTAATTTCACCCTCGCGCAGTTCACGCTCGCCACTTGCGCTGGTCTCCCAACGCAGGAAACTCCCTTCATTAAGTTGCCGGTTGATATTGAAGGATGCGTTCCCCTCGTACTCATTGCGCTCCATGATATCGTAGTACGTCACGAACTGCTGTGGGTCCGTTTTCAAGGTGCGCTCCTGATCCCAATAGAAAAAGCGCGGATTGTGTTGAACAGACCCGCTGACACCAACTTGCGTCTTCTCTCGCGAGTAGCCGACATTGCCTCCCAACTGTCCGCGAAACTGGTCGCCCACACCGACATTCACACCACCCGTCCACCGCTGGGCAGTTTTGGGGGCAGTTAACAGCTTGATATCCACCAGGCCGCCCTGTCCGGCAGCGTCGTAGCGTGCGTCGGGCTTGGTGATGACCTCGATATTCTCGACCAGCGCTGCCGAAATCTGGTCTAGTTTGTCCGTCAGGTTCGATTGCGCACCGTTGATCAGCACCGTAACGGCATTGCCGCCGCGCATCGTGATGTTGCCGTCCGGGTCCACGTTCAGCGTAGGAATTGCGCGCAAAAGCTCCAGCACGCTGTTTGCGCTGACGGCCAGGTTGGCGCGCGGGTCGACCACAAAACCACGCTCGGTCATTTCGATTGGCGAGCGTTTCACCGCGATTTCCACTTCGTTAGTGCCCAAATCAGCTTGCGCCATTCGCAGTTTGCCAAGATCGTAACTAACTTGCTCTGAAAGCTCTAGGGTTTTGTAAGTCGTTTCATAACCCAGAAAACGCATGACCAGCAGCACCTCGTCTGTCTTCGGGCGATTGAAACTAAGCTCGAAACGCCCTAGCGAATCGGTGTATGCGCCGGCCAGCTGCGTGCTGTCGGTCGGGTTCAAGGCAACCACGCTGGAGAAGCCCAGTGGCTGGTTGGCGTTCTCCGCTGCATACACTTCACCGGATACGGTAAGGCGTTGACTCACAGCTGGTGAAGCGAAGAGGATGCTCAGAGAGATAATCCAAAAAAAGTGGCGCATGTAGTTGAGTAGGCTGTTCGATGTGCAAACAACAATAGTGAAGCTTTGGTTTACTATTGTAAAGGAGCGCGTTAAAAATGCTTAATCGCAGTCCATCGGGGTGGCTACTTGAACCAATCCGGCATCATGTCGTCCAGTTCTTGCATTTGGTCCGACTGCGAGGAGCCGTCTGGCTGTGGTGGAGAAGGTCGCTGATAATCAAGCGCTTGGCTGGGAGTAGTGACTTGGTCTGCGGGAGGGAGCTGCGACTCCTGCTCCACGATTCGCACCCCTTTTGCCATCTCGGCAAGGCGGATAAACACAAGCGCATCGGCTGAGCTATCGAATTCGAGTTCAAGACGAGTGGCCATAAAGTCGCAGGGGTTTAGTACTCGATGCGGGCATCAAACTGTTGGATAAACTGCTGGAGGTCAGGATTTTCTCCGATCATTTCTTTTAACACGTCCTCGCGACGCAAGGTGCGTTTGTCTTCCTGAATTTCTTGGAGCGACTCGTCGACATGCACACGAATGATCGCCGAGGGGTTGTTCAACAGCTTGCGCAGTTGCTCCTGGAGTTGCGGACGCACCTGCTGCATACGGCTCATTGTCAGTCGGTTGCTGCAGCGCACGTGCCATTCGTTGTGCTTGATTTCGTAGTGATCGCTCGCGTAAGCGGTTTCTGCGATGGGGTACTCCTTGAGCATGTCCAGCAGTTGCGGCAGAACTGATATAAACGCCTCAGCATCAATGGCCTGCTTCTCGCCTTCAAACGCGTCATAGTCAACAGCTGCTTCATCCTGTCCAGGAATAGCCACCGAGTCCAGATCGTTGGCAATCAGCGGGATGCGCATTTTCTGCTTGCGCTTGGCCCGCTGCGGTTTGGCGGCTGCCTGTGCTGCACCGGGTTGGGTAGAATGGGTAGCGGTCGGCGACTCTGCTTTGGGAGCAGGCGACGAACTGGCGGACACGTTGCCAGCACTGGCTGGCTGGCCTTTAGCCGGTGCTACTTTTTTTTTTGAAGCGCCGTTGGCGGCAACCGCATCAATCACCGATTGTAAATGGCTGAGCTTCACGAGTAAAAGCTCTACCTGCAGGCGGGGCTGACTGGTTTGGCGCAGCTTCAGCTCCAGCTCGGCAGCTGTGTTCAGCGCATTCACAAGCACGGCGGGGTCAAAGCGCTGCGCGACTTCCATCAGTGCCTGTTTCTGGCCCTTGGTTTTCTCGACGAGGCTTTGGGTAGCATTCGAGCGGATAACCAGCAAATCGCGCAGAAACTCGACGAGCCCGCCGAGGAAGGCGCTGGGCTCGAAGCCGTTGACGATTACTTGGTTGAACAGCAGCAGGGCCTCGGAATGGTCGCCGTTCAGGAAATGCTCGGCGAGCTGGACGAAGATGTCCTGGTCGAGCACGTTTAGGTTTTCCTGGACGCTGGCCAGGGTCAGGTGGCGGTTGCTGGTGTTGACGAGCTGGTCGAAGATGCTGAGCGCATCGCGCAGGGCACCGTCGGCTTTTTGGGCAATCAGGTGTAGGGCCTCGGGTTCGTACTGGATATCTTCCTCGCCGCAGATGTGCGCGAGGTGGTCGGCGATGTCCTGGACGCTCACGCGGCGGAAGTCGAACTTCTGACAGCGCGAGAGGATCGTCGGCAGGATCTTGTGCTTCTCGGTAGTCGCCAGGATGAAGAGCGCGTGGGCCGGCGGCTCCTCCAGCGTTTTCAGAAACGCGTTGAAGGCGGCCGTCGAGAGCATGTGCACCTCATCAATGATGTACACAGAGCGCGAACCGCCCTGCGGAATGTAGCGCAGGCGTTCGATCAGGTTGCGGATGTCGTCGACGGAGTTGTTCGATGCCGCATCGAGCTCGAAAATGTGCAGGCTTTGGTCCTGCTCCTCCTCGAATTTCTTTGCGTCTTCGGGGCGCAAATCGCCGTCTTCGGTCAGCTGCTCGGCGTTCACTGCACGTTACGGCCTGCATGCTCGCTGAGTCCCCAAGGG
>CAZTEZ010000116.1:0-5107 GCA_964611815.1 uncultured Bacteroidia bacterium
TACCGCATATCCTCGATATAGTAATCGCCGTACTTGCTCTTGTTGAAGGTGAACAAGCCGCTTGAAAGCCCGGTGTTGTACTTCACATTCTCCACGGCGTAGGTGATAATCGAGCCGTTGCGGTTGTAGACTTCCATTTTCTTGGGCAGGTTGTCTTGGCCGATCCAGATATACGACTTGAAGTAGTCCTCCTCTTTGTTCGGGATCATCTCGATTTTGTGCATGCCGCCGTCCATGCCGTGGTATTTGGTGCGCATGTCTTTTTGCGAGAGGCGGAAGAGGCGGTCGGGTGTAAACGCCTGCTCTTCATCGACTTTCGAGATGATAACCTCCTCGTCCAGCTTGTTGATCGCCCACTGCGTTTTGCCGTCGCTGATGACGGTCTGGTTCTGGATGTTGACGCGATAGCTTTCGCCTTTCATCATCAGCTTGCCCGTGTAGCCCGTGCCCAAGGCGCGGCCGCTGTTCATTTTAATCGACTTTTTGAACGTCACCGAGAGGTCGGTCATGTTGTTGACTTTCGCGCGGGCGCGGTCGAGTACGGCCGTGGCGTTGGCGTCTTGCTGGGCGTGGGCCGTGAGGGCAAAGCCGAGTAAAAGCGTGAGACTGAGTGCAATCGACTTGATAAATGTTGAGGAATGCATGTGTTTGAGTGCTATGGTTGGGGTCTGAACAGCCATGGTTTCCTATGGCTATTACAAGGTGGACAAATACCGTTCCAATTCTTCTAAGGTAGGAATTAACACGTCGCGACCTTTGCTGCCTTTGTTGGGTCCGACGATACCGGCCATTTCCAACTCCTCGGAAATGCGCGCTGCACGCGAGTAGCCGATTTTCAACCGGCGCTGCAAGAAGCTCGTCGAACCCTGCTGGGTGCGTACCGTTAGGCGGGCGGCATCTTCGAAGAGCGCATCGTGGTCGTCGAGGTCCACCATGCCGGGCTCGTCGCCGTCTTCCATGGGCGGTTCGGGGAGGATGTAAGGCGAGTCGTAGCCCTTTTGGTCGCCGATGAAATTCACCAGCCGTTCTACTTCTTCGGTGTCAATAAAAGGCGTTTGTAGGCGAATATTGTCCATTTCTAAAGACAGCAACATATCCCCCATACCTATCAGTTTTTCGGCGCCCTTGCTATCCAAAATAACTTTGGAGTCTACGGCGCTTTGCACCGTGTAGGCAATGCGAGCGGGGAAGTTCGCTTTGATGATACCCGTAATCACATTCACGCTCGGGCGCTGGGTGGCAATGATCAGGTGAATGCCAATCGCGCGTGCCTTTTGCGCCAGGCGAGTGATGGGTGTTTCGACCTCCTTGGGGTTGCCCGCCATCATCATCAGGTCACCAAACTCATCGAGTACCACCACGATATACGGCAAATAGCGGTGCCCTTTTTTTGGGTTCAGCCGGCGGTTAACAAACTTTTCGTTGTATTCTTTGATATTGCGCACCATGGCCGTTTTGAGCAATACGTAGCGCTCCTCCATTTCGTGCACCAGGCTGTTGAGTACCAGCACGGCGGTTTCTACGTCAGTGATGATGGGCTCTTCTTGCTCAGGCAGCTGCGCCAAGAAGTGCTTTTCGAGCACTTTGTACAGTGCAAATTCGACCAGCTTGGGGTCAATGAGCACGAATTTGACTTGCGAGGGGTGTTTTTTGTAAAGTATGCTGGCGATGATCGCATTGAGGCCAACGGATTTACCCTGACCGGTGGCGCCCGCTACCAGCAGGTGCGGCATCTTGGCCAGGTCTTCAATCTGAACCTCGTTCGAGATCGTTTTGCCGATGGCAATGGGCAGCGCTTTTTCTGAGTCGCGAAACTTCACGGTGCTAATCACCGATTTGAAGCTGACGATCTCGGCGGTTTTGTTCGGAATCTCGATGCCGATGGTTCCCCGCCCGGGCAATGGCGCGATGATCCGGATGCCCTCAGCGGCCAGGCGCATGGCGATGTCGTCTTCGAGGTTGCGGATCTTCGAGATTTTGATGCCCGCCGCCGGCTTGATCTCGAACAGCGTGATGCGCGGGCCGACCGTCGCGTTTTTCACGCGGACGTCGATCTTGAACTCCTTGAGCACCTCGACGATCTTCTTAGCGTTTTCGTTGAGCTCGTCCTGATTGGCCAGGCGCTTGGTGTCCGAACCGTGCTCGATCATGAGCTCCGGGGTGGGGTACTGGTAGCTCGACAGCTCCTTCGTGGGGTCGTACTCCTCCCAGTCGGCCAGGTCCTCGTCTTCCGAGAGCGTGTCGAGGTCCTCTTCTTTGTGTGCTTTTACGGTCTTGCCTTCGCCGTTCTCATCGTCTTCAGCTTCGCTTTGAAGGTTGTGCTGGTAATCAGAATCACTCTCAGAGCTACTGCTAGGTGCAATTTCGTCGCCTTCGGGGATGTCGATGTGAAAGCCCAGCGGGTCGTCGCTTTCTTCGTCTGACTGCTGTTTGGGAGCAGGCTTCGATGTAGAGGCGCTTGCTGTGGGCGTATCCGGAAACTCAGCCTCGCTCTCGTCGGCGAAACCGTCAGCCTCATCCGTGTTTTCGCTTTCAGCTTGGTCTTTTTGGTCGGGCTTGGGGGCGTCGTCCGGCTGAAAGTTCATCGTCTCGTCGTCGTCGTGACGCTGGCCGGTGGGGGCTGGTCGCGCGGTGATTTCCAGCTCGTCGGCAGGGGCGGCCGGCTTGGGCTTTGCAGCTTTTGCGGCAGCTTCCGTGTTGTCGCTTTGCACTTTGCGCGCGGCGATGATGAAATCTTCGTCTTCGCTGATTTCAGACGCGCTAATTTCGTCAGATAAATCAATGTCGGACTCTGTTTCAGCGGGCTCAACTGTCCCGGCTTTCTCAGCTTTGCGGGCCGCCTGTCGGGCGCGCATCTTTTCTATGAGGCGCTTGGGCAACACGCCCTCCAGTTTCAGCGCCAGGCGCTCAAACATGTGCAGTTCGAGGTCGAATTGCCAGACGGCGAAGCCTACGCCCGTTACGATCAGGATGAACCACACGCCAACCATGCCCACCAAAAAGCTCATCCAGTCGTTGAGTGAGTTGCCGATATCGCCCCCCAAATCGCGAAGATTCAGACGGAAGGTGCGGTTGATGGCGTCCATCAGCGCGGCCACCCAATGGATGCCGAAAAACACATACGGGAACCAGCGGCCGACCATCTTCCACAGCCGGGGCGTGAGAATCGCCAGGCCGATCAGAAACAGATAGGGCGGTAGCACCAGCGCGATAACGCCGTACCACTTGGTGATGAACAGCTGCGCGAGTTTTGCGCCCAGATTGCCGGCGATGTTTTCGCTGGGCTCGCTGCCATAGCGCAGGCTGCTGGCCGACTGATCTGCCGCCCCGCTGAAAAAGTGCGCCACCAGTGCGATGAGCAGATACACGCTGAAGACCAGCAGCAGGATGCCGGCGATTTTCTGCATGCGCACGAGGTTCTCTGGGCTGAACCAGTCCGCGATTTTTTTGGCACCGCCGCCACTCCGCTTCTTGCGGGTACGCGTGCTTGCCGCCTTTTTGGGGCGGTTTTGCTTGCGTGGGGCGTTCTTTTTGCGGCTTGTGGTCTTGCTGGCCATAAGAGACTGAATGCGGGCAGACTATCTCAAATGTACGAACCCGATGCCTAGCTGCCACTCGCAAGTGTGGGCTTCTGCCAACGTCTTGCCACCACCGCCGGAGCGCCCTGTGAAAAACTCCGCTTGGTGCAGGTGATGCAGCCACAAAAAAAGCACCCGACCTTACGGCCGGGTGCTCTTGCTAGTGCTCAACTGTAAGCGTTACAGTGCTTTGAGCGCGTGGTCTAAGTTGATCTGTGCTTAGTTCTTAGACAGATACTCAGCAGTGCCTTGGTGTGTGGCGGCCATGCCTTCTTTGCCTTCGTCCCAGTTGGCGGGGCAAACCTCGCCGTTGTTTTCGAAGAACTGCAGGGCTTTCACCATACGCAGCGCCTCGTCAACATTGCGGCCGAGCGGCATGTTGTTCACGAGCTGGTGCTGCACGATACCATCTTTGTCGATGAGGAACAGACCGCGATACGCGACCGCCTCGCCGTGGAAGATCATGCGCTCAGTGTCGCTTTCTTCGTCGTACTCGTAGCCGAAACGGCCAGCGAGCACATCGTAGTTCGCAGAGATCGTCTTGTTCGTATCGGCAACAACCGGGTAGGTGATGCCCTTGATGCCGCCTTCGTCTTTCGACATCTGCAGCCAGCCCCAGTGGCTCATTTCGGTGTCCGTAGAAACTGCGACGACTTCAACGTCGAGCTTCTTGAACTCCTCGAGCTTGGCCTGGAACGCGTGCAGCTCAGTGGGGCAAACGAACGTGAAGTCTTTCGGGTAAAAGAACAGAATCACGTATTTGTTGCCTTTGTACTGATCGAGCGAGAAGCTTTCAACGACTTCTTCGCCGTTGATAACTGCGGCTGCTTCAAAGTGGGGTGCGGGTTTTCCAACGAGAACTGACATAAGTGTGTGTTAGTGAAATTTGAAAATGAAAGGGTGAAAAAAGAGACCGCCAAGCGGTTGACGTTTAGCGGTTAAGGTTTGGTTGAAAAGTTTTTGGGTGGTTGTGCTCGGATGGTTAGCTGGAAGCTCTCGACATTGAGTTGAGGCAGGCCCTTCTTGGTGAGGTACTCGGCGATCAGCTCGTTCAACTCTTCGTCGTGCCAATCCATAATCTCCTCGCCAGTGGGCGTGATGATATGGTGGTGCATGGAAACATCCGTATCGAAGCGCATCTTACCGTCTTCGCCTGCAAACTTGCGGACGATACCGGCCTCAGAGAAGGACTCCAGCGTGCGGTAGACCGTCGCCTGCGAGAGGCTAGGCTGCTTGCTACGCAGGCCCTCGAAGATGCTCTCGACATCCGGGTGGTTGCCGTGTGCACGCAGTTCAGCGAGAATCGCAATGCGCTGCGGCGTGGCCTTTAGGCCGTGGTGCTTCAGCGCTGCGCGTAGTTCTGGGATGTGTTCTTGCGTGCTCATCTTAATTGATAATCATTCGCAAGTAACAATAGTTCCCGTGTCTTGTCAAATTTCTCTAGGCAAGAATACCGTGCCGTGTTGTTAAAGCTGTGTTGTTAAAGCTGTGTTGTTAAAGCTGTGTTGTTAAAGCTGTGTTGTTAAAGC
>CAZTEZ010000116.1:5207-8752 GCA_964611815.1 uncultured Bacteroidia bacterium
TGTGTTAAGCGCACGGGTGTATCCCGGAAAGCCTTTTCGGGGTCAATGTTGTGCCGCACACTTTGTGCGCCCTGGCCAATGTCGCCCGGCTGGGCTTCAATGGCGGCATGCAGATACGCCCGGGCACGGTGCACCGCCTCGTGCAGATCGTAGCCGATCGCCAGGTTCGCAGCGATCGCCGAGCTGAGCGTACACCCACCGCCGTGCAGCTTATGTGGGCGTTGGATATAGGGCGCTTCAAACGCAAAGGTGCCACTGTCCGTAATCAGGTAATCGATCACCTCGTCGTCGTTGATGTGCTCATCCTCTTGCAAGTGCCCGCCCTTCAGTAGAATGGCAACGCCAGGGAAGCGCTCACGCAGCTTCTCGGCGGCTGTTTTCAGGTCGTCCTTTGACACAATATCATGAACAATCAGCTCGCTGGCCTCGTGCATGTTGGGGGTGATGATGGTGGCCTGCGGAATGAGCTCGGCGCGGAGGTTGTCCAGCGCCTCGCTTTTCAGCAGACGATCGCCAGAGGTCGAAACCATGACCGGGTCGAGCACAATGGGGGTGTCGCTGACGTTTTCTTCGATGAACTGTGCGATGATTTGAATGGCATCCTCCTCGCCCAGCATGCCGATTTTAATGGCATCAACTTGATAGTCATCGAACACAGCGTTGAGCTGAAACTTGACCATCTCCATCGGTATCTGGAAAGTCGCCGTAACGCCCAGGCTGTTCTGCGCCGTCACGGCGTTCATGACGCAGAGGCCGTGCACGCTGTGGGCGTCCAGGGTTTTCAGGTCAGCTTGAATGCCGGCGCCACCGCCGGAGTCGGAACCTGCGATGGTCAATACGTTGAGGGTGCGGTCGGTTGTTTTTGGAGACATGTGTACACAACAAAAACGGCACCCGATGGGTGCCGTTGCTTGCAGTCGCGAGTAAGTAGACCGCGCGTTGCAATAATCTTTAGGCCGAATTTAGTTCTCGAAAAGGTCGTCGCTCATGTGCATGCCGATAACCAGAATGTCGTCGGTTTGGTGGCGGTCGCCGCGCCAGTCGTTGACGAGCTGCTGAAGCATGGTTTTCTGCTGCGGCATGGGCTGATCCCAGCTCGAGAGCAGGAATTCTTTGAAGCGCTTGGAGCCGAGCTTGCGGCCTTCTGCACCACCAAACTGGTCGGTGATGCCATCGGAAAACGCGTATATGCGGTCGCCAGGCTCAATGTTGAACTGCTCGGTCTCGACGGCATCCTGTTCCAACTGCTGCTCGCCGATCGAGAAGCGCTGCTTGGCGAGTTCGATGATTTCGCCGTTGCGGATGACCCACACCGGGCGGTTGGCACCCGTGTAGTGCATCAGTTTGCGGCGGAAATCGAAGCTCAGGAAGGCCATGTCAATCGTGTCTTTCACGTCAGCATCGCCCTGCAGAATGCCCCGCAGCTCGTGGTCGAGCTCGCCGACGATGCCGGCGGGCTCCGTCATGGCGCGCTCCTCGACATACTTGCGCAGCTTGTCGATGGCCATCACCGAAATGAAACCAGCCGAAACGCCGTGGCCGGTGCTGTCGCCCAGGCACACGAGCGATTTGTTGCGCTGCTGGCCAAACCAGTAGAAGTCGCCGCTGATCACCGAGTGCGGTGAGTAGTACGTGAAGTTGTCCGGCAGGCACTGGTTTAGTTCTTCGGGCTTTTGGAGCACAACCGCGTGAATGCGCTGGGCGTAATTCACGTTGTCTTTCAGTTCATTGCCCATCACGGCATTTTGCTGGCGGGCTTTCTCCTCCTGGTCTTTCACGTCCGTGATGTCGAAGCGAATACCGATGTAACGCTCGGGCTTGCCATCTGCACCCAATACGGGGGCGATGGTCGCTTCTACCCAATAGTGCGAGCCGTCTTTCTTTTTGTTCTTCACCTCGCCGTGCCAGACCTTACCGCGGCCGATGGTCGCCCACATGTCTTTGAAAGCGGCAGCTGGCATGTCCGGGTGGCGCACAATGTTGTGCGGCTGGCCAATGAGTTCTTCAGCTTCATATTGCGCGACTTCGCAAAACTTATCGTTCACGAACGTTATCACACCCTTTTTGTCGGTTTCAGACACGAGTGCAGCCGTGTTCAGCACGTTCACACGGGTCTGGAGCTCAGCACGGGTACGCTCGATTTCCTCAACGGTGGCCTCCAGCTCTTCCATCGTCTGGCGAATCTCTTCGTCCTGCATCTGGATTTGCGCCAGGTGCTGCTCGGCATCCTGCTTGGCCTGCACCTGCGGGGTGATGTCAAAACGCACACTGATGTAGCTCTGCGGCTTGCCGTTCTCGCCCATCACCGGCGCAACTGTGGCAATGACCCAATAGGGCGAGCCATCTTTGCGCATATTTTTGATTTGGCCCTGCCAAACGTTGCCGCGGCCGATGGTCGACCAAAGATCTTTGAAGACTTCAGAAGGCGTATCAGGGTGGCGTACGATGCTGTGGGGCTTGCCCATCAGCTCGTCGATGGTGTAGCCCGAAACTTCGCAGAACTTCTCGTTGGCATACATGACGTTGCCTTTGAGGTCGGACTCCGAAATCAGTGAGGCTTTTTCGAGAATGCGTTGGCGGGTTTCGAGTTCAGCTTCGGTATCGCGAAGTTTGTCCATCACTTCCTGAAGCTGTGAGTTGGTCTCAGATTCTTTAGAGATGATATCGAACAGGCGTCCTAAACGTGATTTTTGTTTGGTTTCAACAGTTGACATGGGAGATTTTTACTGGGGTGAAAGGTTGATTGTTATGGTTGAGCGTCAGGTTTTGCGTCAACAACCGACAGGTGAAAGTGAATGACAATGCAGCAGGTGTGACTACATCGTTTGAATGAGTATTAAACTTAGTTTTCTTTTTGCAGAAAACCCGCATGGGGGTGAGTGGTTTCCGTAAAATGCGAGAAACTCGTAAGCACTTTCGCTAGAAGTTAGGTGTTAGGGGTAAATGCAAGGATTTACGAACTTAGCAATGTGTATAGTCTACTAAAGCCACTACTTTTTAAGCTGGATGCCGAACGCGCGCACCGTCTGACATTCGCGCAATTAGCCCTCCTGAAGGCGCTGCCGGGCGGTTTAGCGATTCTGCGGTCGGCGTATCAGTACAAACATTCAGTGTTAGAACGCGAGGTTTTCGGCATCCGTTTCGAGAACCCGCTTGGATTGGCGGCCGGCTTGGACAAAGATGCTGAGCTACTGCGCGTGTGGCAGGCCATCGGCTTTGGGTACGCCGAAGTCGGCACCGTGACGCCCCGTCCGCAGCAGGGCAACCCCAAGCCCCGGCTGTTTCGCCTGAAGCAAGACCGCGCACTGATTAACCGCATGGGCTTCAACAACGGCGGGATGGAGGCCATGGCCAAGCGCCTGGAGCGCCGGCCCGATGATTTCATCGTAGGCGTCAACATCGGCAAGAACAAGGACACCCCAAACGACAAAGCCTGGCACGATTACGTGCTCTGCTTCGACCGCTTGGCGCACCTGTCCGACTACGTCGTTGTGAACGTCAGCTCACCCAACACGCCCGGCCTGCGCGAGCTGCAAGGCTACGAC
>CAZTEZ010000117.1:0-8675 GCA_964611815.1 uncultured Bacteroidia bacterium
GCTGATGATCAGCAAGTCCTTCGGCAACGCCCTCACGCTTTGGGCGACGAATGCCAAGGACCCGCAAAAGCGCTGGAGTCCCGGCAAACTGATGATCGCGCTCGTGATCCTGGCGCTGATTTTCACGTATAACTTCCTCTATTACAACGCTTACGTCGAACTGCCCGACATCTACTTGCGCCCGACTTACTTCCTGGCGCTGGGGGCGCTGCTCACGACCATCACTGGGCAGAACGCCTTCCACCAGTTGCGCGATTTGATCGATAGCAACCTCGCTTACACCCTGTTGACCGGATCGCTGGCGCTGTTTGCGGTCGTCACGCTAGGCTTCCACTTCGGGGCCATGGAATACATGCTCATCTACGGCGTCGAGCGCATGCTGTCGACCATTTTCTTTGTGATGATTTTGGGCCAAATCGGCTACCTCGTCATCAACTTTTATCCCTACCTGCGCCGTCGGCAAAACATCTACTACGTGTTGATGGCGCCGCCCGTCTATCGCTTTTTCGCGGTCTGGATCCTCGTGCTCACCGTGCCATTCGTGCTGGAGGCTGCCACAAACTGGGCCATCCGACTCGATGTGCAGACCACCCGCACTAATGTGGAGGCCGACAACATGCTGATGCGCGGGTATCCGGAATTTGCGCGCACGCAGTATCAGAAAGCGCAAGCCACGGGTTTCGGCGACGTGAAATCAAACTTTAACGTCGCACAACTGACCCTGCAGCTGGGCGAAGCGACCGAGTCGAGTGAGCAGTACAACATGACGCTGAACGCCTTCCTGAACGCAAACAAGCGCGTCTTCTTTGCGCCCGCGAGCGTCAACTACGCCAACTTTGTCTTCCTGCGTAAAAATTATGCGGCCGCTCAGGTGGTCCTCAAAAGAGCGCTGAAGACCGAGCAGAGCACGCCGATTTATATCGCCCTGGCGGATGCGTTTCGGCGAGACAACCAGCCCGACTCGGCCATTGCAGCCTTGAAAACGGCCATCGACCACGACCCGAACAACGCGCTCTTGTACTCGAACCTGGCTTCACTCTACTTCGCGTATGACAAACCCAAGGCTGCAGCCCCGCTGGTAAAATCGGCGGTTGAGCTGGAGGGCGATAACCGCTATGTGGCTCAAAATGAGCTGTATTACTACCTAGCCTTCACGGATTCCACGACTGACATCCACACCCAGGCCGATACCCTGCCCGATCTGATGGGCCACAACACGAACCTCGTGCTGATGGCCTTGCGCAGTGGTAAAGACAGCCTCGCGGGCGAGGTGTCGTCCCTGCTCGAGCAGTACCGCCCCTCAGACGACGTGACGATGCTGCGCTTGCTGGCCCTGGCAGCGAACGATAGCATCCGCGCGCTACGCAGCAAGGTCGAGTTTATTCGCACCTACAATAAACAGCTCGTGATGCCGGCCTATCATACGCTGGGTGTGCTGTACCACAAGTTTGGGGTGCCGGAAATGGCGAGTGCCTATTTTGCGTATGCTATGCAATACGATGCGCCTTTCGAGCAGTTTAATGTTGCACAGATGCAACTGGATGCTGGTGATTTCGACACCGGCTACGAACTCCTGAAACAGGTGGCTATTGACCAGAAAGGCGCCTACAAAAGAGATGCTGAGAAGGAGCTTTCGATGCTGCGGTTTGCCAATGGCGAAGACCTGGTCTACCTCGACTGGGATTTCCAAGGCATCAAGCGTGACCAGGCCATGCGCATGGGCGTGTACGCCGGCAAGCTGGGCAACCTGTCGCGGGCGGTGCAGAGCTTCAAGCGGGTGACAGAAATGGCACCCAAAGACGTGGCGCCTTACGTTGAGCTTGCCAACATCACGATGCAAAACGACAGTCTGCGCGACCTGCGTTTTGCTGCAGAGCAGTTGCAATCGGCCGTCGAAAAAACCGGTCGCAATGACGAGCAGAAGCTGTTGGCGGCTTATGTGCGCCTGCATCTGGAACAGAAAGACTTGTCGAAAGCAAAGGCCAAACTGTCGGAGTTAGCAGCTGTCGCTAAAAACGACCCGACCTACCATTACTTGGCCGGGCAAATTGCCGAGCAGGAGAACCTGCCAAAAGAGGCCACTGAAAGCTACCAGAAAGCGCTGGGCCTCAACCGCTTTCACATCCCGAGCACGGTCGCGCTTTACAGCGTGCTGATGACGGCGGGCGAGTACCTGGATGCGGTCGATGTCATGAACGCGGCCATCGATTTGAACGCGCAGCGCCCCGAATACTGGCGCATGCTAGGCGATGCCTACATGGAGCTGAAGATGTACGAAGAGGCGATGGGCAACTATGAGATGGCCCGCGAGCTGTCCATGGACGACGAAAAGAAAGCGCAATACGATGCGCTGTACCGGGAAGCGGAACGCAAGTTTGCGGAGTAAGCAACTGATAATCAACGCATTTTTGGGTAATATCGCTTCACTGCGTTCAATGTGATTTTCAGGGCTGCGCGTGTACATGCTTAGACCCTTCACTCCGTTCAGGGTGATTGTCAGGGCTGCGCCCTGACAATCACTTCTGTTTGTAAACGATCGTGATAGGCCAGCCGCGAAAGCCGTAGAGTTCGCGCAGCTGCTTCTCCAAAAAGCGTGTGTAGCTCTCTTTGAAGAACTTGGGGTGAGAACTGAAGAACAGGAAGGTCGGTGATTTGGCCGGCACCTGGCTCATGAACTTGATTTTCGGGAAGTGGTTGCGGTGGCTGGGCGGCGGAAACTCCTCGATGATGGGCTGCATGTCTCGGTTCAGCTGGGCCGTTGAAATCTGCTTGCTGCGCTCTTTGGCGACCTCCGCCACGGTGTCGAGCGCTTTCACAAGGTTGTGCTTGGTTGCCACTGAACTCAACAGGATGGGCACATGGCTCAGGGGTTGAATGCGACGCTCGATTTGGGCGATGATCTCACGATCGATATTGCGCGTTTTCTCGACCAGATCCCATTTGTTGGCAAGGATGATCATCCCCTTTTTCTGGTTCTGAATCAGCCGCAGAATCGCGAGGTCTTGCGCTTCCACGCCGGTCTGCGCATCGACCATCAGCAGGGCCACATCGCAATGCTCAATCGCGCGAATCGTGCGGTTGGTGGAGTAATACTCCACATTTTCGTGCACCTTGGCCTTTTTGCGCAAACCGGCCGTATCGACGAGCACGAGCTCGTGCCCGAAGCCTTCAAAGCGAGTGAAGAGGCTGTCGCGGGTGGTGCCCGCGATGTCGGTCACCAGGTTGTTCGCGTTCTCGGCCAGCGCATTTACAAAGCTGGATTTGCCGACGTTCGGCCGCCCGACGATAGCCACGCGCGGGAGGTCGCTATCCGCATCGTCATCAGTAGACGCCGGTAAACGCTCTACGACGGCATCGAGCAAATCGCCCGTACCGCCACCGGTGTTCGCGGAAATGGGATAAAGCTCGCCGAAGCCGAGGCTGTAGAACTCGGTGGCCAAGTGCTGCTGGTTAGGGTTGTCGACCTTGTTGACAACAAGCAGCACCCTTTCGTCGAGTCCCAGCCGACGAATGATTTGGGCAAATTCTTCATCTTGCGGCATGATGCCCATTTGGCCATCCACCGCAAAGAGCACGACATCGGCCTCTTCAAGAGCGATTTCAACTTGCTCGCGTATGCCCGCGTCGAAAACATCCGCTGAATCCGGGACGTATCCGCCGGTATCGATGACCGTAAAATCTCGGTCGAGCCAATGCGACTCGCCATACAGGCGATCACGTGTCACGCCGGGCACATCGTCTACGATGGCCCGGCGTTGACGGATCAAGCGGTTAAACAGCGTGCTTTTACCGACGTTCGGTCGGCCCACAATGGCAACAGTGCCAGACATATCAGGCGAAATTTAGCGACTATAACAGTGCAAAACGGACACCTGATCGCTTGTGCAGCAACGCGTATCTGGCTCTCTGCTTGAGAACCTGCAAGCTATTACTTTTCGAGATGCTGAACGAGTTTGTTCAGCGTCGAAATCTGCGTTTTAAGCGCCTCAATCAGGTCTTGCTTGTCCGCAACCTCCTGTTTGAGTTTTTCGTTCTCGATTTTCAGCTTGTCGAGTTCGTTATTGTACGACTCCGACTGCGGGCCAGTGGCATCCAAAGTCGGCAGGTGCTGCTGGAAAAAGCCTTCGCCCACATCAAAAGTGTCCATCACTTGTTTGATGAAGATGGGGTCAAGGCGGTTTTGTTCGAATTTGCGGTAAAGCGTAGCGCGGCTGATACCCAGCTCATTAGAGGCTACATCGACCGACATACGTTTTTGCTTGAGCAAGAGTCGTAGAAGCTGTCCGTGGTGTGTCATGGAAATTAGATTAGGAGCTAGCGTTTGTGTAAAGCACGAATTTGCAAATATTCTAGTTATCACTCAAATTTCAAGCACACTTCAATTAATAAAAATTTAACAGTGAGGCTTTTTCGAGCGGTGAGGAAGCTATTTGCAAACGGCCGTCAACAACCTTGATTCATTCAAAGTTAATACGATACAAATACCAAAACAATCTTTTTATTGAAAATGCAAAAAATGCCTAAAATAGACACCAGTACACTTCAGCTTCAATTCAAGTGTCCCAAAACTGGCGCTGCTGAAGACACTTTTCACGATTCAACTTGCAATAATCATCCTTTCAAGAATCGACGATTTGGCCTGTTGAAAGACGCATCGGGTAACCAGCATCAATTTTTCCTTTACTGATTTTCTGCAACTTACCCCTAATCATGCGCTTGCGTAAGCCTTTGGTGTAATCCGAGAATAGCACTCCCTCTAAGTGATCATACTCATGCTGAATGATGCGAGCACGCACTCCAAAAAATTCGCGCTCGTACGTTTCGAAATTCTCATCCTGGTAGCGCAGTTTTATACGCGGTTCACGAGACACCGGCTCTCGCAGGCCAGGTATGGAAAGGCAGCCCTCTTCGAATTGCCAGCTATCCCCACTTTCTTCGAGCATCTCCGGATTAATGAAAATCTGCTTGAAACCCTCCAGGCTTTCTTCACCCTGGTCTTCAGCCGGTTCCATGGCCGAGCCGTCTACGATGAACAAGCGGATGGACAGCCCAATTTGGGGTGCAGCAAGCCCCACCCCGCTCGCGGCGTACATGGTCTCGTACATGTCGGCGATCAACTGTTCGAGTTCGGGGTAATCGGGCGAAATAGCTTGCGTCTCTTCGCGTAGTGCGGGGTGGCCGTAGGCGACGATGGGGTAAATCATGGGTGCTCTTCGAGATAGTCTTGCAGCAAAATTACGGCGCTAAGGCTGTTAATCAAATGATTGTCGCGTCGCTGCTTGCGCGAGGCACCGCCCTCGAACATCGCCTGCTGCGCACGTTTGGTGGTCATCTGCTCATCAAAAAGCTCGATGTCAAGTGCCGGGAAGCGCTCAAGCAGTTGTTTGTGAAAGGCGTCGACGTGCGACGTCGCATGCGTTGGGCTGCCGTCGAAGTTGGTGGGCCAGCCCAGAATGATGCGCCCGACAGGCCCCTCGCGCACATGGCGCTCCAGCGTAGGCAACAACTCGCGTGTGTCGACGGGCTCGAGGCGGGTGGCGAACATACCCAATGGGTCTGTCCAGGCCAGGCCGGTGCGTTTGGTGCCGTAGTCAATCGCCAAAATACGCTTCATGCTGCGCGAAAGATACGCTTTGTGGGCGAGCTTGCGTTCTCTGGGTGCTGCATTCCCGCTGCAGAAAGCGTAGTTTTGTAGTTGCTTCAGCGCGAGTCCCGCCCTGAACCAGCCAACGCAACGCATCAGCCAACGTAACTGTGAAAAAACTCCACCTGCTCGTCCTGCGCAGTTTTTGGGGGCCGTTTATCGGCGGCTTCTCGGTGGCGCTGTTCATTCTGACGCTGCAGTTTCTGGCGATGTACCAGGACGACCTCTTCGGCAAGGGTTTCGGCGGTGCGGCCATCGCCAAGATTTTCTTCTACGCCTCGGCGCAGCTCGTTACGCTGGCGCTGCCCATCGCCATCCTCATCGCCTCGCTGATGACCATGGGCCGGCTGGGCGAGCGCTACGAACTGGCCGCGATGAAATCAGCCGGCATTCACCTGTTTCGCATCATCGCGCCGCTCATTTTCTTTGCCGCGATCCTGGCCGGCGCGTCGGTTTGGTATTCGTCGAACATCATTCCGAAGACCAACCTGAAGCTCTATTCGCTACTCTTCGATTTCAAAAAATCGAAAACGCAATTCGTGCTCAAACCCGGTTATTTTGACCGCTCGATCCCGGGCTATGCGATCTATTTCCCGAAGCGCAATGAGCAAACGGGTGTGATTTACGACGTGAAAATCTGGGACCACCGGCGCAATGTGGGTAACGCCAGCATCATTTTTGCGGACTCGGCGGATGTCGTGCGCAACGACTCCACGCTCTTTCTGGAGCTCAAGCTCTACTCTGGCAAACAGCACGACAAACTAAAGGCCGACCCCAAAAAACCCGAATCGATGCCATACGCCATCACCAGCTTCGACACCGCGATCTACAAAATCGACCTCTCGAGCTTTCAGGTGAAGCGCACGGACGAACGCTTCTTCCAGAACCACCGCTACATGATGAGCATCACGGAGTTGCGCGAGCATGCGGATAGCTTACTCGAGACACCTGTCAAAATCGCCAAAGAGGTAAAGCAACAGTTTGACGCGCAGATTCCAGTTCAGAAAACCCTCTCGCGCTTGCAGTTGCCACCGCCTGACGCGTTGCAGCTGCCAGAACAGCCCGCAACGCGCGACTCGACGGCCCTGCCCTATGCGCTCTCGCTGTTTCCCAAACACCTGCAAGGACGCATTGTGCAAGCGGCGAAGGGTGCCGCCCGCAGCAACGATTCGTACCTCAACTACTCGCGCGACCGGTTCAATAACGAGCAGCAAAACTACCGCCGCACGCTCGAAGAGCTGCATTACAAGTTCATGCTGCCCTTCGCGTGCATCTTGTTTCTTTTTATCGGCGCGCCGCTGGGGGCCATCATTCGCAAAGGCGGGTTGGGCATGCCGGTGGTGGTGGCCATCGCGTTTTTCGTGATCTTCTATCTGCTGATGGCGCAGGGCAAAAAGATGGAGCGCGCGCTGGTGCTACAGGTGTGGGCCGGGGTGTGGCTGCCGGTGCTGGTGCTTTTCCCGGTCTCGATGTACCTGACCTACCAGGCGGCGACCGACGCGCGCTTGCTGGACATCTCGGCCTGGCGTCTGCGGTTCGAACAGCTGAAGCACCTGTTTACTCGACGCTCGAATTCCTGAATGCAACTCGGATAAAGCGCATCAAAAAAGCCCGACTGTAGCTGCAGACGGGCTTCGTAATTAAGTGGCTGTTTGATTGTCAGCTGCCAGGCTTAGTAGTCGATGCGGCTCATGCCCAGGCCGATGAGTTCGATTTTGTTGATGAAGTCTTGCAGGAAGACAATCGACTCTACGATCGAACGCTTGTCAGCATACGGGATGATGGGCGTGAGCGACTCTTTGAGGGTTTCGTTGTAGCCGGCACGCGTCTGAGAGAGCGAATCCATCGCTTTCTCGTTGGTTTTCATGTCCGGAATCTTGATATCGTTCGGCGTTTTTGGCTCCAGCTTTGCGAAGGGCACGTAAACAATGATGTTGTTCAGGCGCTCAAGCTTAGCAATGTAAATGCTGGTGAGCTCCATTTTGTTGAATTTCTCCAAATCGCCAATCGAGTAGTTCTGAGTAGCCGCATTGGAAGTGCTGGCCGAACCGACTTCATCTTGAGCAAAGCCCGTGGTGGCGAACAGGAGGACGAGGGTGAGCGTAGTGAGTAGAGTCTTCATCTGGGGTTTGATTGGATTAACACGTGTGGCACTAACATAACCTAAAACTCCCAATACAAACGCATTGTATTGGGAGCTTTTGTCAACAGCAGCTTTGACTGCCGCTGTTAAGAAGTCTGTAAACTATTGATAACCAATACAGAATTACTGTACAGCAAGGCGTCGACTCTGCACCCCGGCATCACCACGGAAGACGGCGATGTATTGGCCAGTCGCGAAATTCGAGGTGTTGATTTCAACAACGCTCGTGTTTACATCGATTTGCTGGGTGTGCACCAGACGGCCGTCAAGGGCGCGAACTTCCAGGTGCTCAAACGCACCCGCCTGCAGATCGAATCGCGCTGATTCGAAGGCCGGGTTCGGGAACGGCTGCGACAAACTGACGAAGCTTTCGGCATCCACACGGCCAGTCGTTTCGTTGATTGTAAAGCGAATGGTATGCGAAGCTTGGTCACCGGGTGTGTTTTCGTCGTAGAAAGCCATAGTAACGGTGCTGACGCCGGGTGTGCCTTTGGGGTTCACGCTCAGCACGTAATCGGTTATGGTATCGCCTGGGGCAACGGTAACCGGGTCGCCGACACTGCGACTGGGGTCGTAGCATTCGAGGTTCCAGCAGAAGTAGCTGTCATGCTCCGCCAGGATGTCGTTCACGGTACGTTCGGCGATAAGACTTAAAGTCGTGTTGCCGGTGTTGATGATCAGGGCTTTTTCGTCAAGCGCGCCCCACACGCCGTCTTTTTCGACTTCAGTTTCCAAGCCAACAAATTCCAGCGAAAGTTGAGCTTGAGAAAAGCTAAATGTAAATGTGGCCAACAGCAAGGCGGCTAGTACGTTGAGATGCTTCATGAGTCTTAAAGATTTGTTTAAAGATGTAAAAACAAATGTTAAACTGCAAATCCGAATGCGATT
>CAZTEZ010000118.1:0-5475 GCA_964611815.1 uncultured Bacteroidia bacterium
GAGGCTTCCTTGAGCCCTTCCAGTCCGGCGACCGGCTGAACGTGCAGATTTTCCTGCGGCCCGAAAACGTAAGCCTGCTGACGGCCGCAGTTGTGCCCGGCACCGTGCTGGCGATTTTCATTGCGACTACGGCCGGTTTCTTCAAATTGGAAAGCAACCGCCTGGACAAACTGGTGCAAAAAATCGTGCGCGGCGGGGTACTCAACGAGGACAACACCGGCCCGGTGCACCGCGAGACGGACGACCCGACCACCGCCGACTACCCCAGCAAAGGGCAGCTAGCGGAACCCCAGGGCAACCCCGACGATCAAGACGACGACGGGGAGTACGACCCCACAGCTGCCTTCCGGAAGGAGTAGTTTTTGAACCAGAATTTTCAGAATTAACAGAATTTCCTGAATTCTGTTAATTGGGCTAATTCTGAAAATTCTGGTTCAACCGTTCTGGTTCCCAACAAGCTTGGCGACTTTAATCGCCGGCTTCGAACGCAGCGCCTGCATTGGATTAAGCGGCGTAAAGTGCAGCAGCGACTGCCCGTTTTTGTGCTCGACATACGACACGCGCCACCCAGAGGTGCGCTTACCGACTTCCCACACGCCCGGCTTCTTCTCCTTTACTTCGTGGAAGGCGTTTTCAAGTCGCGCTTTCAACTCGCTTTTGTCGCAGGGCAGGTTGACAAGCACGCTCTCTGCACGATTGAGCAGGCTCGTGAAACTCAGTAGCAGCGCACCCGCCAAAGACACGACGGCCATGCTGAACAGGTCCTCGAACGATTCGACCGGCGTGAAGCTATCGGGCCCAAAAACCGGTTTGAACACAGCCTCCTGAAGCAGTGCAATGAACAGGAAGAGGAAGGCAAAGAACCCCAGATGCTTGTAGAAGACGTTGAAAAAAGTCATGGAATAAAGCTAAAAAACAAAAGCAAAACCTCCTATACGTACAGTCACATAACACTCAGCATCAGGCCTGTATGCACCTATGTTCGGCTTTTTTCTATCTTTCGGATGTTGAAAGATCAGAACACTATAAAACAACTAATGACAACACGACTACTTCTACTCGTCCTGTCCCTGGCGCTTTTCACATCTTTGAGTGCCCAAGAAGACCGCGAGTCCGCGACCCAAGAGCCCCCGGCCGCCGATGAGCACCGCACGCTATTCAAGGGCAAGAAGCGTAAATTCGAGCCCGGCTTTGGCGCCAGCTATGAAGTATTAGCCACGTCCATTTTCGACGAAACCGGCGTGATGGGCCGTTTCGGCCTCTACTGGCTGCAAAACCGGCGCTTTATCTTCGGCTTTGGGTTCTGCAACCAGTTCACGAACCACGATGTGCCACCCTCTGGCACCTTCCCGCTGTTTCAGCGAATGCGCTGGGAGGTGAACTGGACCTGCTTGCGACTGGGGTATGTCTTTTTCCCGGATATGCCGGTTTACGTCAACCCCATGATTGACGTGGGTCTGGGCCGTGTAGACAAGCAAATCATTGAACCGAACGCCTTTGTCGATGGCTCTAACGTCGATGAATCGCGCTTTTTCGTAGGCACGGCCCAACTCAATATCGGCTTCAACCTCACGGATTGGCTACGCCTGTATGGCTTTGGTGGCTACCGCTACGCGAGTGGGAGCCGCACGAGTGGCGTGACCGACGAGCAGCTCGGCGGCTATGTAGCCGGTGGCGGACTTACGCTCGGACTATTCAACCCTGGTAGGTTTGAGTGGGAAGAAGAATAGTCAAACCGATTGAATACGTACCAGAAAAACAGACGTTTCCACAACAACGCCTCAGAAACTGAAGAATTTCAGCGTCTCGTGCACAACTTTCAAGCGCGTAGTTCGTGATATACTTCGGTAGCCTGCTAGTTTGTAACTTGTTATAAACCGGGCAGTCACATCCCACTTATGTTGCGAACCATCTTGCTGAGCCTCTTGTGCTTATGCGTCGGCCTGAGCACGGCCATGGCGCAGGAGGAAATTGTGCCCGGCCAGAACAACGCAGTTAGCAGTGGCAAACAGGACTCCAGCGCACTCAACAAAGGCAGCCGGCTGAAACTCAAGATGGCTAAGACCGTCTATCTCAAAGAGCTAGAAGAGGAGCCCTTCTATCAGTCGTATTATGCTTTTCCGAACATCAACGAAACGCCGTATTACAGCGACCCCCGCCTGCGAGACCGCATCTTCGATCTCGAAAATGCCGCCAAAATCGACTACCCCGAACTCAGCCGTGCGCTGACGGAATACGTGTCGAACTTCGGCATTCAGAACTTCAACAAAGACACCGACCTGGAGTACGTCTGGAAGCTCGGACAGGTGCGAGAGATTCTACAAGACACAGCCGCCGCGCTGTTTTACTACAGCATCGCGATGAAAAACAACTCGCGCTTTCACAACGAAATCAAGATTCAGTACGACTCGCTGCGGGCGCTCAAGCACAACGAAAAGGTCGATCTGGACTACTACTACAAAATCATCGCTGCCCGTTTGCGTGTCGACACCCTCGCACCGCCAAAGGGTGTGCTGCTGAAAATGGGCGAGGAGGTCAACACGCTCTATCCTGACTACGCTCCCTACATGCACCCCAGCGGCAATGCGCTGCTGTTTTCTTCGCGGCGCAACGACTTCGAGCCCGGCGGGGAATCGGATTATCTCAATCTACAGGAAGACATCTACTACTCGCGCTACGATTTCATCAACGAAATCTGGAGCCGGGCCGAGCCCTTCGGCTACCCCATCAAAACGCCCTACAACGAGGGCTCGGCTTGCCTCGACAGAGACGGCACCACGCTCTTTTTTGTGCGCTGCAACAGCCCGGACGGCTATGGCGAGTGCGATTTGTTTGAAGCCGACTACGTGAACGGCAAATGGATCAACGTGCGCAACATGGGGCCCAACATCAATTCGGATTACTGGGACAGCCACCCCTCCGTCACGCCCAGTGGCAACCGCATCTACTTCACCTCCAATCGCCCGGGAGGGTTTGGGCGCTGCGACATTTACTACTCCGACCGCGACAATCGGGGGCGTTGGAAGCCTGCGAAGAACATCGGGCCGATCATCAACACGATCGAGAACGAGATTACGCCGCACTATCACGAGATCAACAACACGCTCTACTTTAGCTCAACCGGGCAGGTGACCAATTACGGCGGCTACGACATCTTCAAGTCGCGGATGCAGGGCCCGTATTACGAGCAGCCCATCAACCTGGGCCCACTGATCAACACCCCGCGCGACGAGTACTATTTCTCGATCGACGGCACGGGCGACTCGCTGTATTACGCCAACGCCCAGCCCGACAACAAGCGTAATTTCGACCTCTACAGCTTCCCGATGCCCATGGGCGCGCGCCCGGATGCAGTTACTGAGCTGTCGGGCTACCTCATCGACTCCACCACCGGTCACCCCCTGACGGGTATTGTGGCGGCCATTGACCTCGACCGCAACGTGGAAATCGAACCGCTGTTCATCAATAAAGTCGGCTTCTTCAAATTCCGCCTCATCAACGAGCGCAACTACATGCTGCTAGTGCTAGGCGAGAACGCCATCCGTGTGGAGGAAGACGACTTCATGGATCAGGATTCGCTCTTCAAGACGTTCGTGGAAAGCATCACCGAGGAGCAGTCCGTCATTTTCGAGGGCCTCGAGTTTCGTAAGAATACGACCTCAATCACGAATGACATCCGCCCTCAGCTCGACATGATCGTCGACTTCATGAACGAGCACCCCTATGCCCGGCTCATCATCCGCGGGCATACGGATTCGGACGGGAAGCCGGAATACAACCTGCAGCTTTCGCGCGACCGCGCGAACGCGATTCGTCAGTATATCCTGCGCAAAACGATGCTGCCTGAGAGCTCCATCATCGCTGAGGGCTACGGTGAAACGATGCCAGTCTTCCCCAACGACAGCGAAAAGCACAAAGCCCGCAACCGTCGGGTGGAGTTTGAGTTTGTGATTCCTCTGCAACACCGCAGCGAATTTCGCTCGGCAGCCGGCATCATGGACCCCGGCATGGTGCGACTGGAAGAGGAGTCCGATAGTGTGGACGTCGACACGGACCCCTTTGAGTTTTTGTTGGGGGGCGGTGCGCTGAACGTGGAAGAAGACCTCGATATCGACGAGTTCAAAGATTCGAACGACCCCTTTGCCGAGGAGTTTCTGATGGAAGAGCTCTCGTTCGAGGAGTCGATGGACATCGACATGTTCGACCCGGAAGACCCGGACTCTGTGGTGCTGCAGCTCAAAGCTGAAGAGGAGGGCGACGACCTCGACGACGCTGATTTCGAAGAGGATATGCTCAATATGGAGGAGTTCAACACAGACGAGGTGGGCGGTCTGGAAGCCGATGCGCTGCTCAATGACATGGACATGGGCAGCGATTCTGTCGATACTGAAATCTCTGGTGATGATTCAACCGCGCAGCAAACGGAAAGCGAAATGGACGTTTTCGCAGACTTCGAGGGCGATTTTGAGTTCGACCTGGACGGCACCGAAGACGACCTTGATATGGGCGATTGGGGTGATCTCGAAGACTTCATCGACGTGGGCGACGAGCTGGATTACATGATGCTCGAGTACGACAACCCGTTCAAATATGACGCTGAGGCCATGGAGGAAGCCGCAGACGAACCTGCGCCCGATCTGGATGCCATAAGCGAGGATGTCGACAGCCCCATTGAGCCCGAAGAGGAGCCCGTTGAACCTCCGGATGACGAGGAGGATGGGCTTTAAATTTCCATCTCCAGATCCCAGTTCTCAAGAATCTGCCCGACACGGAAGACGAAGTTGCCGCCCAGGCTACCGTCCACCACGCGGTGGTCGTAGCTGTGCGAGAGGATCATCTGCTGGCGAATGCCGATCATATCGCCCTCTGGCGTTTCAACGACTGCCGGTTTCTTTTGGATGACGCCCGTCGCGAGAATCGCCACCTGCGGCTGCATCAGAATCGGTGTGCCGGCGATGTTGCCAAACGTGCCGACGTTCGAGAGCGTGTAAGTCGCGTCTGCCACATCGTCTGGTGAGAGCTTGTTTTCGCGGGCGCGTTTCGCCAGGTCGTTCACACGCTTGGTGAGCCCGGCGAGGTTCAGCTCGTCGGCATTACGGATGGTGGCGACAATGAGGTTGCCACTCGGCTGGGCGACTGCCATGCCGATATTCACGTCCTTTTTGCGGATAATCTTGTCGCCTACGACCGAAATATTGATGTCCGGGTACTCGCGAATGGCTTTGGCGATGGCCTGCACGAAGATCGGCGTGAACGTCAGTTTCTCGCCATACTTCTGCATGAACTCGTTCTTTTTGCGCTTGCGCCAGTTGAACAGGTTCGTCACATCGCACTCCACGAACGACGACACATGCGGGCTGACCTGCTTGCTGTAGGCCATATTGTCGGCGATCATCTTGCGCATGCGATCCATCTCCTGGATCTCGTAGCCACCGTTGTACGTGTAGGTCTTCTGCGGAATGCCCTGAATGCCAC
>CAZTEZ010000118.1:5485-8647 GCA_964611815.1 uncultured Bacteroidia bacterium
TTTGTCCATAAAAAGGCACACCCTATCCTCGGGCTTAATGCCAAGATCTCTTAAAAAATGACCGATTGTGTTGGATGCAAGGCGGATGTCGTTGTAGGTGTAGGTTTTTTGAGGAATGCCCTGAATGCCACCGCTGGCGATGGGCGAAAACTTCACGCCCGATTTCGTCTCTTCGATTTTGGGATCAGGCTTCGCCAGGGGCTGTGTAGACTGCTGCTCCGCCGTTTTCGCCTGGCCGTTCGTGGCTTGCGCGGCGGGCTTGTGCTGTCCGTTCGTCGAAGGCGCGCTGGTTTGGGCGGGTGCACCGCCTTCCTCTTTGCGCAGCTTCACGTAGCTCAGGATGTCCTTTTTCGTCACGCGGCCCTCTTTGCCGGTGCCGGGCACGCGGTCGAGCTCGTCCATCGGAATCGCTTCTGTGCGGGCGATATTCATGACCAGCGGCGAATAGAAGCGCCCACTTTCAGGGCTGTCGAGCAGCGCTGCGGTCAGCTTGCCACTGGCGCCCACGGCCTCGGTCTGCACGGCGGGCTCGTGTTTCGCTTGCAGCGGCGTGGCAGCGTGGTCGGGTTTGGCGGCGTGGTCGGGGTCGGGCTCGGGTTGGGCGGACTGTTCACCACCCGGGGCGGCGCTAGGCGCATCGCCACCGGCGACGGCCTCCGTCTCGATATACGCGATCACCTTGTCCACCTCCACGGTATCCCCCTCGTTGAACAGCACCTCCACGAGCTTGCCGTCGGCGGGGGCGGGCACCTCGCTATCGACCTTGTCGGTCGCAATTTCGAGGATCGTCTCGTCCTGCTCGACTCTATCGCCCGGCTGCTTGAGCCAGGTCGTGATCGTCGCTTCCACAATGCTTTCGCCCATTTTGGGCATAATGACTTCTACGCGTGCCATATCGTTGTTCGCTAATTTTTGACCCAGAGGGGCTTGTCAGGAGGTAAACGCAAGCCGGAGGACTTGGTTTCCCAAAGTTAGCGAAAATCGGGGGAGTGGGTGGAGACGGGTTTAGCTGAAAAGTAAAGGGAGATCTGGTCACCAAGCTTGATAGTTATCTTCTGTTGAGTTAACTATTGATGACAAAACTGGTATCGATTGCTGTTCAAGTCAAGCACTAGCTTGTAAATCATGGTTAAGCTTACTATTAATGAACTTAATCATTGATAAATAGCGTGAACATTCCCACTGTCGTCCTTTTGCCAAGGATGTCAAGTGGTTTGCCATATTTGTCACTTTCTAGGTCAGATTTGGCAATTCAACCGACAAAACCATTATTTTTGAAAAAAGAAAACCTCGCAATGCGAGGGATTCAAACTCTAGTTTAGAGACTACAGGAAGTGCTGCAACACTTCCCAAATTGCAAAGCCCGTGACAAACCACGGGCTTTTTTGTATACCGTGCATATGCCTAGTGGTTGTAGCAATATAGCCTCCAATCTTTACGAGGGTCTCATTTAACCAGCTCATGATAGATTGGCTCAGAATGACAACTCTCATCAAGCATTCGGCAACCCACCCAGCCTCTGCTCGTGAGAGAAAATCTTGACTATACTGGGTTACCTGAAAGGCTTGAAGTAAAGGTAGGCCTTAAATATTAACTATCCATACCGTATTTAACTCACTAATAGCTAAGTGTCTGAATAAGAGCCGAGAATTTTTTTAACTTTTTTTTGACGACTTAGCGCTCAAATTTTGACTCTTTTGAAGCTATCTCGCTTAAAAGTTAAATCGTTGAAGCGGATTAAGCTAAGGCCTTACATCACGTTCATTTTTAATGACTTAATTCAACACCTCGAGTGGTGCGCCAATCCACCTCTTGTAAACTTTCGTCTGCACCTGATGAGCCAAACCCTTAATATCATACTTAAAAATCTCTATCTTGACAAGTATGAAAGCCGCCTACGAATTCGAGTTTGAATCCGACGCGCAGCGCGAATCGCTGGAAGCGGCGCTGCAGCGTATGGGCATTGCGTACCGCAAACTGCCAAGTTCAGATGTTGTGCAGGAGCCGGAGGCAGAGTACCGCACCGCGCCGGAGCTATCGCCCGAAGATCAGCGGCGGTTGGCGCATGAAATCGAGCTGGGTCTGGCAGATGCTGACGCCGGTCGAGTTGTCCCGGTTGAGCGGGTGGAAGCCCGGTTGGTTGCGCTTCAAAAGCGGCTGAAGAATGGCTGAGGGATTTCGAGTAGTCATCACTGAGCGTGCCGAAGAGCAACTTGAGCAGATCATCTACTATTTACTCGATGCGTTTGGTGATGCTACTGCAGAACGGGCAATCGACGTATTTTTGAAGCTCCTGAATCGCCTTCGTGAAAATCCGGACATGTATCCCTATTACGACGAGCGTCGTGGGTTGAGGCGCGCACTATTGCGAGCCAGAATGTGGGTATTCTTCAGCATAACAGACCGTGTTGTGACAATAACTGCTGTATATTCTACCTATCAGAACTACTTTTCAGAAGATGTCTCTTAAGGCTTGTCATGGTCTTATGCCCTACAAATCATCAAAAGAAAAAACTATCATTAATAAACACTATCTTGATACCTATGCTAGCCGCCTACGAATTCGAATTCGAATCCCACGCGCAGCGCGAAGCCCTGGAAGCGGCGCTGCAGCGTATGGGCATTGCGTACCGACGGATAGCAGACGAGCCGGCGCTCGAAGACCCATCCGCAGAGTATGCAGCTGCAGACCCAAAGCTATTGGAGTTAACCGCAGCAGATTTGGAGAACATCAAGCTGGGTGAAGCAGATATCGAAGCTGGTAGACTTGTGCCCTTGGAGCAGGTGAAAAGCGAACTCACGGCTTTGGTGGACGAGCTGACAGGTCGCACACCAAATGGCTGAAATACAATTCACCGGAAGGGCCAGGGCCCAGTTGAAGCATATTTTCAGATATGTTCATGAGGAGTTCGGCAATGCAGCGCTGATACGATTAGAAAATGCTTTGTTGCGCAAACTAGAGATCATCTCACGAACGCCTTCAGCCTTCCCAAAATATGTCGAGTCCACTGAAACACGAAGGGTCGTCGTCAATTCAAAAACGCTGCTTTATTATCGCTTCGAGGGCAGTATGGTCTATATCACGGCCGTGAAGTCTTCCTACCAAAATTATTCTCCTGAAGACTTTTCCTAAGGCAGATCAGGACTCAATGTCTGCCCCCA
>CAZTEZ010000119.1:0-8640 GCA_964611815.1 uncultured Bacteroidia bacterium
CTTCCCGGACTTCGACCCCGACACGAAAGACATCCGCGAGGGCGACTGGACCGTTGCCGAGCTGCCCGATGCGCTGCTCGACCGCCGCACCGAAATCACGGGCCCCGTTGACCGCAAGATGGTCATTAACGCCCTCAACAGCGGCGCCAAAATGTTTATGGCCGACTTCGAGGACGCCAGCACCCCCAGCTGGGCGAATATGATGGACGGGCAGATCAACATGCGCGACGCGAACAAAGGCACGATCAGCTTCCACGACCCCAACAAGGGCAAAGACTACAAACTGAACGACGAGATCGCCACGCTGCTGGTGCGCCCCCGCGGGTGGCACCTCAACGAAAAGCACGTGAAAGTAGACGGCGAAGAGATCAGCGGTTCGCTCTTCGATTTTGCGCTGTATATGGTGCACAACGCGCACCAGACGCTCGAAAACGGCAAGGGGCCGTACTTCTACTTCCCCAAGCTCGAGCACTACCTGGAGGCCCGCCTCTGGAACGACGCGGTGGTGTTCACGCAAGAGTTTCTCGACGTGCCGCAGGGCAGCGTAAAAGCCACGGTGCTGATCGAGAACATCCTCGCGAGCTTCTATTGCCACGAGATTCTATACGAACTGCGCGAGCACTCGGCGGGGCTCAACTGTGGGCGTTGGGACTATATCTTCAGCGTCATCAAAAAATTCCGCAACCACCCCGAGTTCGTCATGCCTAACCGCGACCAGGTGGGCATGGGCGTGCATTTCATGCGCTCGTATTCGCTGTACGTCATCCAAGCCTGCCACAAACGCGGCGTGCATGCCATGGGCGGCATGGCGGCGCAGATCCCGATCAAAAACGACGAGGCGAAGAACAAAGCCGCGCTCGAGAAAGTCCGCCACGACAAAAAGGTGGAAGCTGAGAACGGCCACGACGGTACTTGGGTAGCACACCCCGGTCTGGTGCCCATCGCGATCGAGCAGTTCGATAAATACATGTCTGGCAAGAACCAGATCGAGAAGCAGCTGGACATCAACATCACAAAGGACGATCTCTTGAAAGTGCCGGAGGGTACGATCACCTGGGAAGGCCTGAAGAAGAACATCGATGTCGGCATTCAGTACATCGAAGCCTGGATTCGCGGCATCGGTTGTGTGCCGCTCTACCATCTGATGGAAGACGCTGCGACGGCCGAGATCAGCCGGGCGCAGGTCTGGCAATGGTTGCACACCGACGGCGTGAAGCTGGAAGACGGCCGCGAGATCAACGAGCAGCTGTACACGGAAGCCTTCCAAGCGGTGCTCATGGAGCTGAAAGAAGCCCTGGGCAGCGATGTCTGGAACGCGGGCAAATACCAGAAAGCCAGCGAGCTATTCGACAAGATGATTCGCGACAAAGACTTCGTCGATTTCCTCACCCTGCCGGCTTACGAGCTGGTGGATTAGGTTTGAACCAGGATTTATAGGATTAAGGCAGGATTTCCAAGATTTCATATGGGTCTCCAAAAACGGGCTAAGCCTCTTAATCCTGACAATCTTGTCCCAATCCTGTAAATTCTGGTTCAAAATCACCCCTCCCAACATCATCGCGACTTCACCATCCTTTAATCTTTACTAATCCAGGCAATCCTGGTTCAACACTATGAGCATTTACAAAGAACACGCCGACAAACTCGCCAAAGAGTGGGAAAACAAAGACCGCTGGGAGGGCATCAAGCGCAATTACAGTGCCGAAGACGCCGTCCGACTGCGCGGTAGCATTCAGTTTGACCACCCCGTGGCGCGCCACGGCGCCGAACTGCTGTGGGAGCTGATGACCAACGACCCGTTCGTACGTGCGCTGGGCGCCGTAACGGGCAACCAGGCCGTGCAGATGATTGAAGCGGGCCTGAAGGCGGTCTACGTATCGGGCTGGCAAACCGCCGCCGACGCCAACACCGCCGGTGCGATGTACCCCGACCAGAGCCTTTACCCCGTCAACTCGGTGCCGGAGCTGGCCAAGAGCATCAACAACGCGCTGCAGCGCACCGACCAAATCGCCTGGGCCAACGGCGACACCTCGAAGGTCTGGATGGCACCACTTGTAGCCGATGCCGAGGCCGGTTTCGGTGGCACGCTGAACAGCTTCGAGCTGATGAAGCACATGATCCTCGCTGGTGTGGCGGGTGTGCACTTCGAAGACCAGCTGGCGTCTGAGAAGAAATGCGGCCACCTCGGCGGCAAGGTACTCGTGCCGAGCCAGGAGTTCATCCGCAAGCTCGAAGGCGCGCGCCTGGCCGCCGACGTGATGGGCGTGCCGACCATCCTCATCGCCCGTACGGATGCGTACAGCGCCAAGCTGATGACCAGCGACATCGACGAGCGCGACGTGAAGTTCACGACCGGCGAGCGCACCTTCGAGGGTTTCTACCGCCTGAAAGAAGGCACTGGCTTGGAGCACGCCATCGCCCGCGGATTGAGCTACGCGCCCTACTCGGATCTCATCTGGATGGAAACATCTACACCAGACATCGGCGAGGCCCGCGAGTTCGCGCAGGCGATCCACGCGGAGTTCCCGAACAAGAAGCTGATGTACAACTGCTCGCCCTCGTTCAACTGGCGCAAGACGCTGAGCCCCGAGGAGTGCCGCGAGTTTCAGGATCAGCTCGGCGAACTGGGCTACAAGTTCCAGTTTATCACACTGGCGGGCTTCCACTCGCTCAACAACGGCATGTTCGAGTTGGCCAGCGGCTACCGCGACACCGGCATGCTGGCGTACAGCAACCTGCAGGAGCAGGAGTTCGACAACGAGCGCGAGCACGGCTACCGCGCGGTGAAGCACCAGAGCTTCGTCGGCACAGGCTACTTCGACCTCATCCAAGAGACGCTCACTGGCGGTCAGTCGTCAACCACCGCCTTGGGTGAATCGACGGAGGCCGAGCAGTTCCAGGAGGCGTAACTTTGAAGCATTGCCGCACTTCTGGTACATCCTGAGCGCAGCGAAGGAACTACTTGTAGTGTAGTGCGTGTGATCAGAGGTGTAGGTCCTTCGGCCAAGGCCTCAGGATGTAACACGTAAAGACAAATGACCACAGCCCCGCCCATCTGGCGGGGCTGTTTTTGTTTCTAGCAGCTCAGCACCAAAGTTTACTTCCCGTCTCGCCGCACAATCACGCGCATGCTATGCTGCGCTTTTGGCGTGTTGGCGTGTACCATGGCCGTGATTTGCGCCAGTTCGGCGGGCACTTCTGCGGGGATACGCAGCTCCACTGTGGCGGTGCCGTTGGGCGCTGTGGGGGTTTTGGGGTAGACGACCTGCACGGTCTCAAGGCTCACGGTTGAGCGGGAGAACTCCAGCGAATCGCTGCCGATGTTCTCGAACGTAAAGCTGCACGTTTTGGGCAGCTCACTGGTGCTCACCTCGCAGAAATCCGGCGATATCAGCACCTCCGTCAGGTCTTCCAGCTTGCGGTCGTCGGGCTTGTCTTCAAACTTGCAGCCACCGAAAAGCAACGCCAGGGCCACGCCCACCAGCAGACAGGTTTTGTAAGCGGTCATCTTCATCATAGTGGCTTAACCCGAAAAGGGCAGCAGAAAGTGCCTATTCGCATGAGGTAGTAGGCGTTCAGGCTAGGCTCAAGATTTGCCGATGGCCCGCTGCACGCGCTTCTCGACCTCATCCACTTCGCCCACACCGTTGACTTTATTGACGGCCGCTTCTTCGTTGTCCTGGTAATAGTCCGCGACGGGTAGCGTCTGGTCGCGATATACCTCCAGGCGCTTACGGATGGTTTCGGCGTTGTCGTCGGTGCGTCCCTGCTCTTCGGCCCGCTTCAACAGGCGCTTCACCAGCTCCTCCTCTGGCACATCGATCATCACGACGTAGTCAATGGCCATCTTCTTTTCTGCCAGCATCTTGTCGAGCGCCTCAGCCTGGGCCACGGTGCGCGGGAAGCCATCGAAAATGAAGCCCTTCACGCTGCTGTCGGCGTTGTCGATGTTGGTTTCAATCAGCTCGATGACGATCTCGTCGCTCACGAGCTTGCCGCTGCTCATGATCTCCTTCACGCGGTTGCCGAGCTCGGTGCCGGCATCGCGCTCGCTGCGGAGCATATCGCCGGTCGAGAGCTGTTTGAGGTTAAACTTTTCGACGAGGCGGGCAGCTTGTGTGCCTTTGCCAGCGCCGGGGGGGCCAAATAGGATCAGATTGAGCATGAGGTCTAGCACTTAACGGTTTGAGCGGGCGAATGCCAGTTTGGGAGCTGCGGGTTGAGCGCAACAGCAACTGTCTCGCCAAGTCAGTAGTTCCAAATATAGGCACACCATCGGAAAGACGGCAGCAGGTTTTCGCCCAAAGCCACCACTTGTGTGTTAAATTGCACCGACGCGCGTCAAAGCCGTTGATTTAAAGCGGCTTTAAGTTGACAGCAGTGCATAAAATGCTAATTTTGCCGTTCGCGTTTGGCCCCCAAAGCCGCCAAGCACTCCGGTTCGCCGGTCATTGATGGTCGCTTTTGGGCAAATGAGTCACGCGCCGGCGCTTTCGCCACCCATTTCGAACGATTAGAGATCAGACCCCGATCATGAAACGTACATTCCAACCCAGTCGCCGCAAACGCAGTAACAAACATGGCTTCCGCTCGCGCATGGCCACCAAAAACGGTCGTCGTGTAATGAAAAGCCGTCGCGCCAAAGGCCGCCACAAACTGAGTGTGAGCGACGAAGCACGCCACAAGTATTAATCGCTGATCTGAAGGGTCGGCCCTTGCGAGACACTCTCGCACCGCCACCCCTAGAGCCGCACATGGGCGAGTTGCGTTTCCCGAAAACCGAGCGCCTGTGTAGCCGCAAACTGATCGACGAACTATTCGCATCTGGAGTGCAATGCCGTACACACGGCTTGCGCTTTTTGTTTTTGCCCCTCTCAGACCATCACCAGGCTGCCATGGCTGCTGGCCATCTGCAATTCACAGGGCCAGTGCAAGTGGTGTTTATCGTGCCCAAACGGCGGTTTCGAACCGCCACGTTGCGCAACCGCCGCAAACGCCGCCTGCGGGAAACCTGGCGTCACGAGCGCGCGCCCCTCAAGCAATGGCTTATCGAGAACGACCGCCAGCTGGCGCTCGCCATTTTCGATCAGCGCCGCGAGGAGGGCAGCTTCGAAGACCTCCGGCGCGGCATGGCCAAGGGGCTGGCGATGGTGCAAAGTGAGGTTCAGAACCAGGATTTTCAAGATTGAAAACGGGATTATCAGGATTGGTAGGGATGTATGGGTAGACGAGGCAACTGGGCGGTTAATGCATTGCATCCTCTCGCAGGTGGGATTTAGCACGTCATCATCCTGAAAATCCTGGTTCCGCCCCAATCCCGAGAATCCTGGTTCTCAAATTACTCCTCCGGCTGCAGGCTCGTGACTGACACCACGCCTTTGCGGCGCTTGGCCGCGCGCAGGAAGAGCAGCTCGTCGAGCTCGCCGCTGGCCCAGGTTTTCACGAAGTCGTCATAATGAGGCGAGCCGGGGTTGCCACTCTGCCCGCCGGGGTAGATGCCATAGGCGCGGAAGCGCTTGGGGTCGGGGTGGGGCGCCACAACCATCCGCCAGCTGGGGCCGTTGTGCGGCTTGGTCGAGTTCACGCAATCGGGGCAGCCGCCCACGCCCAGGCTGTCGCGCGTGAAGGGTGCGAGGCGCGTGAGGTTGCGCACGGTGGTGTTTTGCACTTTCGCCCATTGCCAGTCGGCAGGCTTGGGGCCATAGTTTTTCTTCAGCGAGTCGACGGCACGGATGAACGAGATGCGCAGTAGATCAGCCGGCGTTTCTTTCACCTCTTTGGTGTTCACGTTGTCAAACCAGCGCGCGGTGGGCTCTTCGAGCAGGAACTTAATCGCGCGGTCGTCTTCGGGGTAGCGGTAGAGTGGCTCGGGAAGCTCGTCCTCGAAGAACTCCTCCATGAAGAACGTCCACCAGCGGTTGTAGACCGAGGGTGCCGATGCCTGCGCAAACATGCGGTAGTTCCAGTCTTCGAGCAGCTTAGCGGCTTTGCGCTGGGTCTCGTCCATGCCGGTCTGCTCGAGTAGCTCCAGCATTTTGGGGAGGGTCTTTTCGGCGCGTAGGTTCTTCTCGTCGAGCTGCAAGAGGCGCATGCTGTCGACGGTCACGTTCTCCATGTTCTCGAGCACCTCGTTGATGCGCTTGCCACGGTAGAAGTCGGCGTAGCGCCAGCCCTGGTAGTAGGGGTAGTCTTCGGCCGTCGAGTGCTGGTTGGCCGAGCTGACGAATCCGCGCTCAGGGTTTTTGATGTGCGGGTTGTGCTCGTGCGGGAGGTAGCCCTGCCAGTCGTGGGTGGGGTCGGCGCCGTCGAGCAGGTACTTGCCTTGCCCCTCCCAGCGCAGTGGGAAGCGCCCGTTGGCCCACAGCGCAATGTCTTTATCGACAGAAATGAAGCAGAAGTTCTGCGCCGGACAGGCGTAGGTTTTCAGGGCGCTGACGTAGTCGTCGTAGTTCTCGGCGCGGTTGAGCTTGTGGAAGGTGATGAACTCGTTGGCGGGGTTCGCGGCTTCCCAACGCATGGCGTAGCCGGTGGGTACATCGGCGAAAGTCTTGTTGCTGGCCAGGCTGGTGTCGTTTTTCAGTAGTGCGACGGGCCCGTGGTGGGTGTAGTAAACGGTCTCTGTGATGGGCTCCTGGCCACGAACTTTGATCTCCTCGACCACTGCAGTCGTATTTTTCCAGGTGCTGTCGTGGAAATACTGCTTGCGCGATTTGTCCTTGAACTTGATCTGATACCAGTCCTGCACATCTGCACCCACGTTCGTGACGCCCCAGGCGACTTTTTCGTTGAAGCCGATGATGACGCCCGGCGCACCCGGCAGGCTCACGCCGTAGGTGTTCACACCCGGCGCGGAGAGTTGAATCTCGAACCAGATACTCGGCAGGTTGAGGTTCAGGTGGGGGTCGTTGGCGAGGATGGGGTAGCCGGTGGCAGACTTCTCGGCACTCACGGCCCAGTTGTTCGAGCCGTTGTTGGGGTCGGGCTGATAGGGCGCGGGGCTCTGCAGGTAGGGCGTCACGAGCGGCGAGACGTTTTCGGGAGTCTGGAATGCCTTGGGGATGTCCGGCACCTCCAGCGCTTCAAACGCCCACTTTTTCGAGGGCGGAATGATCGGATCCTGGTAAGGCGCGTAGTTGGGGTAGAGCGAATCGGTGGCGCTTTGCCCGTATTTTTTGCGCGTATTGTTCAGCTTGTAGTCCGTGTTGTAGCCCGTTAAGTCCCAGGCCATCAGTTTTAAAAGCAAGGCAGTTTTCAGGTTGGTCCACTCTTCCGGCTCGAAATCCAGGAGCTTGTATTCGATCGGGTACTCGGGCGGCGTCAGGCTGGTGATCCAGGCGTTCACGCCGGCGGTGTAGGCATCGACAGCCAGTTTGGTCGTCGGGTCTTTCTCCATGAACTCCAGCGACTTGCGCGCTGCCTCGCGCATGCCCAGGCGTCGGCGCCACTGGTCGCGCGACACGGTGGCCTCGCCCAGCACCTCGCTCAGCCGCCCACCAGCATCGCGAATCTGCACGTCCATCTGAAACAGGCGCTGGCTGGCGGTCACATAGCCCTGCGTGAAGTACAGGTCGTGGTCGTTCTGCGCGAAAACGTGCGGCACATGGCGGTCGTCCCAAAACACCTGAACGGGTGCCTGCAGGCCCTCCAGATTCATCTCAAGGTCTTCAGGCTCAGTAGACTCGCCGTTTTGCCAGAAGCCGTGGAAGGGCGAGAGCAAGTGTCCCAGCGGCGGAATCGTACTCTTGGGCACGAAGTATTTCCAGATGGGCGCTTCCGATAGGCTGAAGCTCAGCGTGAGCACCAGAAAGATCGTGAGGAGCAGCGGGATGAAGTTGAGCAGACGTTTCAAGCGGACGGGTTTTGGGCAGTAAGAAGGTCAAATTCGCGATGTCTTCAAATTTAACCCAAACGGCGGGAAACGCAAGTAAATCAGGCCCTTGACCCGTCGATAAAGCGCACCAATTGCTGCACAGCCTTGCGCGATTCGGGGATCAGCCGCCCAAAGATTGTCCAAACGTGGATCATGTCCTTCGCCTCAATGTACTCCATGCGCACGCCGTCGGTCAGCGCCTGCTCGCGAAAGCGCTTGCAATCGGGCCACAGCAAGTCGCGCGTGCCGATTTGCAAGTGGGTGGGTGGCAAGCCACCGTAGTTCGCGTTGATGGGCGAGAGGCGCCAGTCGTCGAGCGGCAAATCACCGGCCCAGAGGGTGGCTGCGCCCTTCACGCCTTCCAGCGCCAGCATCGGGTCGAGCGGCGCCACCTGCTGCACTTCCGGGTTAGTGAAAGTGGCATCGAGTGCCGGGGCTAAGAGTGCAATGCGATCGGGCAGCGGCAGGCCCTTGTCGCTCAAGAGCAACGACAACACCAGCGTGAGGTTGCCCCCCGCCGAATCGCCCAGCACGACCACGCGGCTGTTGGGGTGGCGCTCGCGGATGGCCAGGTAGGCGCTTTCAACGTCGGCGATACCCTCGGTGCAGTAGTGCTCTGGCGCTTTGCGGTAGTCGGGCAGGTAGCCAATGGCGCCGGTCTGTTTACAGAGCCGGCTCAGAAAACGCCAGTGCAAAAACAGTGGCCCGGCAATGAACGCCCCGCCGTGTAAGTACATCAGCACCAGGCTGTCGTTGATCACCACGCCGGA
>CAZTEZ010000120.1:0-8624 GCA_964611815.1 uncultured Bacteroidia bacterium
GAAGAGGGGGCTGAGGTGCCGCATGGTTGAGAACCAAACGGCGGCGCAATGCCGGATGAAGCAAGAAATCGAACAGTCGATTCGCAAAGGTGAAGTGCTCTCGGGCGACGAAGCCCCGGAGACGCTCACCCATGCTGAAGACACTGAGCTCGATAAGCAAATTCGCCAGCTCATCGACGAGCAGGTGCGCCCGGCCGTGGCCATGGACGGTGGCGATATCGTCTACGAAGGCTTTTACGATGGCGTCGTCAAACTGCAACTGCGCGGCAGTTGTTCAGGCTGCCCGTCTTCCATCGTAACGCTAAAAGCCGGCATTCAAAGCCTACTTCAGCGCATGGTGCCGGAAGTTAAGTCGGTGGAAGCCGTTTAATTTCAACATCCTATACAACACAAAAGCCAGCTGAGATTCAGCTGGCTTTTTTCATGTTCGTTCAAGAAACAATCATCTTGTTTCGGTGTTAGGATTAATCGCGATATCCTGTGGCGAGACTTTATCCTGCGCTTCGGGTGCAATCTTGTCAGGGTGCACGAAGCGGTGGTACTTACAAATCGTGTGTAGCTTGACGCCCAGCTCGTTGAACAGACTGTACAAGCCGTAATAGGTCTTGTTCAAGAAGATGTAGTGGCGACTGCCTCGCAATTCATGCAGTTCTGCCAATTCCTGGCCGATCTCCGTGAGTTTGTTATAGTAAGTCTCGTCGGTGAAATCGAAATAACCCTGGTGGTAGGGCAGCGAAATCATCGAAATCATTCGGCTGAAGACGTCGTAAATCGTGTCGCGCTTCTTGCCCTCGTCATCGGGACGCAGGAGATCAATCTCCTCCATCAGTCGCTCGGCACGCTCGCGGTCTTCAAACAGGAACGGATCGGCGAGGCGGAAGTAATCCGCATGGATATCATCGGTCAGTGTCTTCGTGCAACCGAAATCGAGCACACCCAGAGTGCCGTCTTCGCGGAACAGGAAGTTCCCCGGGTGCGGGTCGGCGTTGATGCGGCGCAGCTTATGCATCTGGTATTCGTAGAACTCCCAGATTTTATACGCCAATTGTTCGCGGAGTTCGTAAGACGGGTCATCTGCCAGAAACTCACGCAGGTGTACGCCGTCGATCCACTCCATCGTGATGACACGAGAAGAGGACAGCTCGGGGTAGTACTTTGGGAAGACCAGGCCCTCAATGTGCTTGCAATCCTCAGCGAATTGCATGGAGTTCTGGATCTCCAGCTCGTAATCGGCTTCTTCAATCAGACGCTCTTCGATCTCCTCGAAGTAGGGCGCGAGCTCAGAAGCGGGCAATTTCATTACCCGCGAAGCCGCACCTTTCACCATCTTCATGTCCGACTTAATCGAATCGGCCACGCCGGGGTACTGAATCTTGACGGCCATCTTCTTGCCGTCTTTCATCGCCGTGTGCACCTGGCCCATAGAGGCCGCGCGTTTGGCGTTGGGGTCGAATTCATCAAAAACCTCCGAAGGGTTTTTACCGATACTTTTCTTAAAGGCCTGAATGGCCATGGGGGCACTCATCGGGGGCACCGAATATTGCGCCTTCTGCATAACGTTCGTGAAGTTCGCCGAGAAGTTGATGTTGTCCATCGACAACATCTGAGCGACCTTCAGCGCCGTGCCACGCAGTTCAGTAAATCCCTCGAAGATATCGCGGGCATTGTCCTTTTCAAGATCGTCACGCGTGACTTTCTTGCCTACAGCCTTTTTGCTGTAGTGTTTCGCATAGTTGCGACCCACACGCGCACCGGTCTTCAGGAATTTCGATGCCCGCGCTATCTTACTGGTTGGGACTTTGTCGTTTGACATTTAAGTTATGAACGGAAAGGGTTAAAAGCTTCGAAGTTGAGCTTCTCGGGCTTGAGGCTCTCGAGCTGGAACTTCGCGGTTTCGAAGACGCTGTCGAAGAGGTTGTGGCCCATCAGCTGCAGCGGCACCTTGGTGTAGATTTCGATGGCGCGCTCCGTGTCAACAAAATGCTCGCTTGCATCGTTGAGCCAGTAGTGCAATAAACGCAGGTGCAGCGCCCATAGCATGTCGGGGTAGTAGTTGCTGAGCGAGAGGCGCTCGACGATCTCGTCCATGGCAACGCCTTCTTGTACGATGTCGCCGATGAACTCCTTGAAGTTATCGCGGTAGCTGCGCATCAGGCTCGTTTTGCAAGCCGTTTTTTCGATGAAGCTGCGGTGCTCTACGGCAACTTCGAAGAACGTGAAGTAGTACGCCAGTATTTTCTCGCGAGCCGAGTACTGACCGAATTCTTCAGAGCCGTTGAGTTTCTCGATGACCTCTTCGGCCATGTTACCCCAGATTTTGCGGCCCACGTCTTCGGCAGAGCTGAAATGCTCAAAGAAATCTTTTTCGGAGATCTCCAGGCGTTTGCTGATCGTGTAAGAGTTAATGTTCTCTTCACCGGTGATCACCATCTCCTTATAGGCTTGAATAATTTTGTCTTCCATGTCGTGTGGGTTGTAAAAGAGGGGGTTGTTGTTTGTTTAAGAGGAAATTAGCAGATATGCTAATTGCGAATTACAGAAATTAAGTGGAAAAAAACAACTCGACCGGACACTGAATTATGGAAAACTCAATGCCCGGTCGAAATGTTTGCAAATATTTAAAGCTGACCTAACTCTGAGTGACAATCACTCAGACTTAATCAACTTAAACTGTGCTCTGTTCTCGCCGGCTTCAACGATTACGAAGTACACACCGGCGGCAGCGCCCGTCAGGTCAATCGTTTCGTTGATCTGCGTGGTTGCATCGAAGCGCTGACGACGAATCTCGCGCGCATTGGCGTCAAACAGGATGACCTGTCCGGCGCTGGCCTGCGCAAGCGTACCCGTCAGTTGCACGATCCCGTCAGTCGGGTTCGGATAAACCTGTAGATCGCTTAGCGCGGCATACTCGTTGCGGTCAGTAAAGGCGTCAACCGTGATCGTATCCGTGAAGCTGGCCTGGCAGTTGCCTTCCGTTACTGTCAAAGTAACGGGGAAATTGCCAGCATCCTGGAACACATAGACCGGGTTCTGCTGAGTACTGACATCGCCAGTGCCGAAGTCCCATTCGAAGCTGTCGCCAACTGGCACGGTATTGTCGATGAACTGCACGCTGTCGAGCACAAAGATGCTGCTCGGGTGGTAGAACGCGACATCAGGGATAGGCGTGACGGTCACATCGATGCTGGCCGTGGCCTCGCAACCGAATTGGTCGATGACGGTGACACCGTAGGTACCAGATGAGGACACTTCGATTTCGCTCGCTGTCTCCAGCGTCGTCCAGAGATAATCAACCCCCAAGTTGCCAGCATCCAGCGTAACCGTACCGCAGCCTTCAAGTGAGCTCGGCAGGTCTACAACCGGCGGGTTGCTTAGCCCGACCGTAATGGTGTCTTCGTCGGCACAGCCCACACTGTTTTCTACGCGAACAGCATAAACACCTGATTCGGTGATATCAACGGTTTGCGTGCTGGCGATCTGGCTGGTGCCACCTCCGGGTGTGATTTCACTCCAGCTCCAACTCGAGGCGTTCGAATTACCGGCATTAAGGGTTACGTCAATCACACCATCGCATTCGTAAATATCCTGTCCAAGATTGACCGCAGGTGAGGGCAGTACGTCAACTGTAACTGAAGCCGTGTCAGTACATCCGTTCACTGAAGTCGCGATAACCGTGTAGGTATTCGGCGACGAGACAAAGATGGCGCCCACTTGTTCGCCGGTGCTCCAGACAAAGTCATGGGTAAGTGGCGAGACGTTTGTAGAAGCATCGAGAACAAAGACATCTCCGGCACAAATCTGCTGATCTGGTCCGAGTTGGATTTCAGGAATCTCGAAGAACTCGACATCCACTTGATCCGTGGCCGTGCAACCAACGGTGTCTGTGTACGTGACACTGATGGTTTGATTGGGCGGCGAGACGCTGATGCTTTGTGTGGTTGCGTTGGTGCTCCACAAGAAAGTACCGGGGCCAGACGCATCGGCAGTTAACGTTTCAGGTCCTGTGCCACAGACATCGAGGTCGGAACCCAGATCGACGGTTGGGAATGAGAAGTCGACCACAACCGTATCGGATACGATGAAGTCTTGGTAATTGGCGATAGCGAAGACAATGGCGGGCGAGGTAACGTCGAGGGCGAAAGTGGTGTCGGTAGTCGACCAGAATACGTTGTCAAAAATTGTAGAGTCAACCTCCAGCGTCAAAGTATCGCCAAAGCAGAAGACCTGATTACCACCGAGGTCTAGCGATGGCAACTCAACGATTTGAAAGTTGTCGAAACTGAAGCCTTCGTCTGCTGCCGAAGTCGTGTTGTTTGCAGAGAACGCAAATCGGAAGCGTACGTCGGGTTCGTTGGCCAGCTCAGGTGCGGCGTAAGTGGCTGTCAACCAGGGCTGAGAAGCCGCAAAGCCAGTGCTGCCGCTACCCCAAGCTTGCGACTGACCGCCAGGGTTGCTCGTGATGTTCGTCTGGTTGTACCAGTTCTTGCCGTCGCCGACATCACCTAAGCGGGTCCAGGTTGTGCCGCCATCCAGCGAGTATTGCAGGACAACACCGTCGGCAAAGCCGATATCCCAAGCGATATCAAACTTCACGCCGGGGCTGCCCAGGCTACTAAAGTCATAGCAACGACTGATGACGCTTCCGGTTTCATTGGCTTCATAGCCGGGCGAGGTCGTCCAGGCATTAACGCCGGGTGGCAATGGAGCAGTGCCGTTGTTAGGGGTGCCTAAACGCCAGAGATCGGGGTTGTCTGTGCTCCATCCCTCGGCGCCTGACTCGAAATCATCCAAGAACGGGAAGCTCGCCACTGGCACAACATTGAATAGCTGATATAGATCAGTCGTATCGTTGCCAGGGAAAACAGTATCGTTCGCGATATCCGTGAAGCCGAAGATTTCGTAAGTGTTAGGCGTACTGAAATCCTCGGTCGTCGTAAAGGTATATTCGGCAATATCGTTGGGGTTGATCGTGCCGGTGAAGGTCTCGGTCACGATGATATTGCCCGGGTTCAAGATATAGCCGACCGTAAAGTTACTTTGAGGCTGTGCGCCGCCGTTTTCAATACGGATCGTGACTTGCTCGTTGGTGCTGAGGTCACAGCTTGATGCAGGACCGACAACCTGTAGAGCGCGCAAGTCAATATCTGGCTTATCGTAAATAAGGACATCGTCAAAGCCGGCACCTTCGTTTTGAACAGAGCCATCCGAAGCGAACGCAAAGCGCAGCTGTACATCCGGCTCATTCTCTAAGCCAACGAGTTCGTGGCGCACCTTGAACCAACCGGGAGCCTGTGGGTGTGCGCCATCCCAAGCGTCATTAGAGTTCCAGAACGCACCACCCAAGAAACCGCCTAAAGAGCCCTGGTTATACCAGTTCAAGGCATCGGGGTTCGTAGAGTTTACAGCACCAACGTCTTGCCAGCTTGCTCCCCCATCGACGGAAGACTGAAGGATCATGCCATCAAAAGTGCCCTCCGCAGCAAGATAAATGCTGGCTTCGAAGATCGGGATATTGACAGTAGAAAGATCCAGGCAGCGCAGATACGCCCAAGAAGCCTCATTGGCGTTGTATTGATCGGTGGGCGTGTCGCCATTGAAGAAGCAGCTGTCGCCACTGGCAGCCGTTACGAAGGGAGGCTGGTCGGGCGTGCCGAATGCCCAAGACGAATTAATGATGGCCGTTGCATTCAGCTCGATCTCCCAAGAGCCGGGGCCGCTTTCAAAATCCTCGAAGTAAGGAAAAGTGTTGACCAGGCCTTTGGTCTGAAAGCTCAACTCGGTCGTGTCATTTGAGGTGTCTGGGTCTCCAGGGATTTCACACCATGCTTCTAGCGGATAAGTGACTGCCCCCCCCGGAACGGTAATCGGTGTCGGAAAGGTGTAAGAGACGGTGGTGTTGGTAGCAACCGGCCCCGCGATGGTGCCTGCAACGGGCGCACCGCCGTCAAAAGAGTAGTAAACCGGGATATTCGACAACGGCGTCGTTGAGCTGCTGGTGAATTCAATCCGTACGCTATCTGTCCCTCCACTCGATGAAATGCAACCGCCGTTGAAGGGGGCTTCTATTGCAGATACCAACCCATCATTGGGTTGAAGATTGAATGGATCAAAAATGAACTGGTCGTTATCCGTGGAGTTTGCACCTTTGTTTTGTGTGTTTTGTGAATCGTGGGTTGAGGAATATTCAACCGCTGTTGTTGCGTTTTGCTGCAAACCAATCGTAGACGCGATCACGTTCCCGTTGTTGTACATCTCACCCACGATCACTCGGTTGGTGGTTTCTTCGAGTACGATTTCAACATAGTTAAAACTTGAGGTTGAGGGTCCGGAGCCATACGCGAAAGAGTACCACATGACCACAAAAGACCGGTCTGGGGCCGTTCCATACGTCCGTATCCAAATGTTATCATTAGTGCCTGTTGCTGTATTATTTGGCGAATCCCATAGGGCCGCAATGGTATTGTCTGGCAAATCCGTCGTGGGCAATGACGAGTTGTTTCCTGTTGGAGGAGTAGTCGTGGGCGTAGAAAATGTCATCAACCCGTTATCAGACACATAATAGTCCGTGACTGCGGCACCGTAAAAATCAAAAGCAAATGGCAGCGTAAACGGGCCATGCCAGCTGCTGTTGGGGTTAGCAGTTGGGCCGTTGACGATTGTCGTATACCCTGTGGTAGTCGCATCCAAGGTTGGGCCACCGGTGTAGGGTCTGCCAGAGCTCGGCAAATAAGTGATGTTGTAGGACACCTGCGAATACAAGGTGTTGGCACTGAGCAACCCACTTAAAATGAAAACTAAAGTGAGGACAAGTCTAGCGCTAGATTTACGTAAATGTAATGACATACAATGCTGATGGCTGATGTAAGTAAAATGATTAGGAGCAGAAGGTCTAGTTGACACGCTACTCACAGGTTTACTTAACGTAAAAGTAACGTTTTTTTAGAAAACGCTGACACAGAAAGCGCCAACTGCCGGTTTCTGGCGACCAATCGTCTGTATATGCATGAGCATGTAGTGTCAGCAGCAAGCGCAATGCTGCAGGTTTTTTTAAATGCGGAGCTCACCAGCGTTTCCAACTTCGCCTGATTGAAGATCGTGAGCAGAGGGGCTAGGCAATGCCAACTCCCACTTTCTACCACTTGAAGTTCACACAACAAGAGAACAAGTGGTTTTCGTACCTAGAATCACGTCTGGTACCAAATAAAACACAAGTGGGCACCTCTTTTATTTACCCTTCCAATCCATGTTGAAAACTCTGTTGGCAGTTTATTCACAGTCAACTAGGCATTTTTGACAGGGGATGTGTAGGTTTGTGGGAGAAAGTGGGAAGAAGTGTTTCTCACGAATTACAAACTCAACGCACACACGCTCAGCTGTTAATCATGAACCCGCTCTTCGGAGAATACGACTGCAAGGTGGACGCCAAGGGGCGCTTCTTGCTACCTGCGGGTTTGCTGCGCCAGATGGATGGGCCAGATGCCGAGGAGTTCGTGATTAAGCAGGGCCCGGACGGCAACCTCGAGATGTACCCAACTCGGGTGTTCCAGGACGAACTGATGCGCATTGCACAAAAAAACCGCCACCAGGCCAACACGCGCCGTTTTTTGCGCGCTTTTCAACAAGGTGCCAAGCGCGTGAGCCCAGACGGCAACAAGCGCCTTTTGATCCCCAAACCGCTGCTCGATACGGCCGACATTGACAAGGACATCGTCCTGATTGCGGCCATCGACCGCGTGGAGATCTGGGACAAAGCGAAGTATGAACAATGGCTCGACGACGAGGCGAACGACCTCGCACAGTTGAGCGAAGATGTGATGGGTGATACTGACAATGGCTAATACATATCACATCCCCGTCCTCGCGCAGCAAAGCCTTGAGCTGCTGAAAGTTCTACCAAATGGTACGTACGTAGATGTGACATTTGGTGGCGGCGGGCATAGCGCGCTAATTCTTGCAGAATTGGGCGAAAAGGGCCGACTGATCGGCTTCGACCAAGACCCAGACGCCAGCGAAAACGCCCTTGACGACCCGCGCTTCACGCTCGTACCCAAGAACTTCGCGACGCTCGCCGAAAGCCTCCGCGAACTGGAGATTACACAAGTGGACGGCATCCTCGCCGATCTGGGGGTCTCCTCCTGGCAATTCGACCAGCCGAAACGCGGGTTCAGCTACCGCTTCAGCGGCCCGCTCGATATGCGCATGGATACGACCCAGGGCCTATCGGCCGCCGAGCTCATCGCCACCGCCTCTGAAAAAGAATTGGCGGATATACTCTATCACTATGGGGAAGTGAAATCATCACGCAAGCTGGCAGCGGTCATTACGGATGCACGCCAAACGTCTGATATTCAGACGACTGAAGACTTCATTGCAGCCATGCGCCCCGCCCTGCCCAAGCACAACGAGTACAAGCTGCTCTCGCAGATTTTCCAGGCGCTGCGCATCGCGGTGAACCGCGAACTGGAGGTGCTCGAGCAGTTTTTGCTGCAGACGCCGAGCGTTCTGAAACCCGGTGGCCGGCTGGTTATTATCAGTTACCACTCTTTGGAAGATCGGCGTGTGAAGAATTTCCTGCGTACCGGCAAGCTGACCGGCGCTATTGATAAGGACTTTTATGGTAACCC
>CAZTEZ010000121.1:0-8557 GCA_964611815.1 uncultured Bacteroidia bacterium
GTATCGCCCGTGAGCACCCCCACCCTGGCCTGCTTGCCGAGCACGGGTTCCTGCTCGCTGATTTGCAGCGCCCAGCGCTGCATGCGTGCCGAAAGCCCAGCGTAAGTCAGTTCTGCGTCTGAAGCGATGAGCGCCGTGCGCTTGGGGTGGGCTTGCATCTGGCGAATCACGCCCGCGATTACCGTCGTTTCCATAGCCCTAAGTTAAGGGCGAAGTGCCGCTGCTTTCAAACAGCTACCGTGAAATAATGCACACTTCAGTCTGCGGCTTCAGCGGACTGTGCGGGCACGGAAAACTCGACGTTCGCGTCGGGTACCATCTCTTCGCCGCACCAGCGCTGCATGAGGCGGGCCGTGGCCAGCACGTCTTGCTCACAATAATGCGCGATGTCCTTGAGGCCGTCACGCTCCCAGAAAGCAGCACTGACGTGCTCGCCAGCAAGCGCATCCTTGGGCGAGGGGATGCCAAAGAGCTCCGTGAGGAGCTCGAGCGGGGCGGTGCCACGGAAGTCCGTGAACTTCCAGGCTTCCATGGTGTCTTCAAAATGATTGAGCTCCCAGGGCTTTTTGTTGCGGGTGCGAAACGCAATGGGTAGCTCCAACCCGTGAACCAAATAGCGCTTGGCAAGAAAGGGCACATCGAAGCCTTTGATGTTGTGCCCACAGAGTGCTTTGGGGCGCTTTTGCGGCTGCGGAATGATCACAATATGCTTATTCAGCACCTCGCGCGTTTCGATCAGCAGTTGCTTCTCGTCTTTCCCATACAAGCTCTTGAGTTTGAACTGCGTCTCTTCAGCCGCACCACTCAGGTAGCCGAACGACACGCACACGACCCGCCCGAACTCCGGGTGAATCGCCGACTGGTTCTTGAAGACGTTCTCGTAGTCGGGCGCATCCGGGTCTTCGCCCTCCACAAACTTGGCCAGACCACGGGTGTTCACCCGGCGCTCCCAATGCTTGTGCATGATGGGCGAGAGCGCCTGATAGTCGTCAGTGCCGTACACCGTCTCGATGTCGAAGAACAGGAAGTTGCGGATTTCATCGGAGCTGTACAGGCCGAGCATAGGCGTGAGTGAATATAAGTGACGGTTTAGCGCTTCTTATAGTTGCCGTTTTTGTACAGCTCAACCGCCGCGGGCATCTGCTTCAGCGCCTCTTTAATCAGCGGATCCTTGCTGTGGATGACCGGGTAGAAGCCGTCGTCGCCGTACACCGAGCGGGCCACGAGCGCGAGAATAAACTCTTCGATGCGCTCTTCCGAGGTTTTGTACTGCTCTTTATCATGCTCCACGCCTTTTTCTTCAGCGAAATCAATGAAGCTCTTGATGTCATTGTTCGACAGCTTGAAGTTATCCGCAAAGTCACGCCCCGTGGGGTACTTCTCTTTCAGCGCCTCGCCGTTTTCTTCAGCATAGCGGAAGCCAAACTGGTTGAAAACGCCTTTGGTGACGAGGTCGGTGTAGTAGTCGCTGTTGCCGGTGGTGTCAGGCACGATGTAAATATCGGGCATCACGCCACCGCCGCCGTAGACCGTGCGACCGCCTGCGGTCTTATACTTCAGCGAGTCGGGGAATTCGATTTTGTCCGGATCGAACACCTCGCCAGACTGATAGCGCTCGTAGATTTCCTTCTGGTATTCTTCCGAACTCTTGTCAAACTCTTTCTGAATACAGCGGCCACTGGGCGTGTAGTAGCGCGAAACCACCACGCGAATCGCCGAGCCATCCAGTAGTTCTTTCTGCTGTTGGACCAGACCTTTGCCAAACGAACGGCGCCCGATGATCAGCCCGCGGTCGTGGTCTTGCACGGCCCCCGAGACGATTTCACTCGCAGAAGCTGAGCCCTGGTTAATCAGCACAATGATGGCACCCTCTGGGATGTACTTCAACGAGCTGGACGCGCGGTACTCACGGTTCGTGCCAGGCACACGGCCTTTGGTGTACACGATCATATCTTCGGGCTCCAGGAAGCGATCGGCCATGATCTTGGCCATCTGCAGATACCCACCGGGGTTGTTGCGCAGGTCGAGCACGAGGTTTTTCATGCCCTTTTGGGTCAAATCACCCATCTTTTCATCGAACTCGCGCATGGTGGTCTCAGCAAAGCGGTTGACTTTGATGTAGCCCGTCTCATCGTTGAGCATGTAGGCGTAATCGACGCTGTGGAGCGGGATTTTGTCGCGCTCAATGGCAAACGGGATCAGCTTGCTATTGCCGGGGCGCTTGATTTTAACGTTCACAACAGAGCCCTTCTCGCCGCGCAGTGAGCCAATCACGTCTTTGTTCGTGATGCCTACGCCGGCCACGTTCTCGCCTTCAATTTCGACGATACGATCGCCGGCCATAATGCCGAGCTTATCGCTGGGCCCACCGCTGATAGGGGTGACCACGAGAATCGTGTCTTCAATGATGTCGAACTGTACGCCGATGCCCTCGAAGCTACCCTGCATTTCGGCGGAGATGTTCTCCATATCGGGCGGCTCGATGTAGAAGCTGTGCGGATCCATGCCTTCCATAATGCCACGGATGGCGTCCTCGGTCATTTTCGTGACATCGACCTCCTCGAAGTAGTGGTCTTCGACGTACTCGAGCACGGCCTCAAACTTGCGGACGTTTTCGCGACGCGAAAGCTTCTTGTCGTTGTCGTTCTGGTTGTCCTGCAGCTGGTTCTGCACCGTGAAGCCCAAGAGGACGCCCACAATAAGCACGAGGACCAACGCGAGAGGAAAGAGGTATTTCTTTTGCATTTGCGGTAGGATAGTTACGCTGCAGCCTGCGTAGGCGTTGAAGATATAAAAACACGGCCGAAACGCCACGTTTATTGCGTTGCAGTGCAGTGGGCTTTCGGTCGAAGGCAAAGATTTAACGCTGAATTGAAGCAAGAGATGCCCCTGGGGTGTATATTTCTGGAATGTTAACCCTGGAATGAGGCACAACCACCAGGATTGCTTCTAATCAGCTGCTTATGTCTGACACCCCCTCCGATAAGTCCGAGAAAAGAAAACTGGTGGATACATCGGCGCTCAAGCCGAATTCGCCAGTCAAACGCATCCTGTTCCATACGCTGAGGCCCTCGCTGGAGGCGCTGCTGGGGATTAAAAAGATCAACAGAATGTACTCTGCTTACAAAGAGGGAGGCTTAACGCCAGCAGAGTTCTCGGCGGATGTGCTGAAAGAGTTGGGCGTTTCATATACTTTGCCCGAACAAGAAATCAAGCGCCTGCAAAAGCACGATGGCCCGTTGGTCTTCGTGGCCAACCACCCCTTTGGTGGGGTCGAGGGCCTGCTGCTGATCGTGCTCATGGATGCCATCCGCAAGGATTTCAAGGTGATGGCGAACTTCATGCTAGGGGCCGTCGAAGAGATTCGCCCGAACCTCATCATGGTCGACCCCTTCGACGAAGACGATTCGGCAGCGCGCAATATGGCCCCCATCAAAGAGGCGATTCGCTACTTGCGCTACGACGGCTTTTTGGGCGTATTCCCGAGTGGCGAGGTGGCAGCGTTGAAACTCAGCTCCGGCAAAATCGAGGAGCCCGACTGGAACCCCAACATTGCAAAGCTCATCATGCGCACGGGTGCGGCGGTGGTACCGGTGTACTTCCACGGCAAAAACAGCCTGCTGTTCCAGATGGCCGGGCTGGTTAGCCCAAAGCTGCGCACGCCGTTACTCATCCGCGAATTTGTGCGCACCCGCAAGGGCAAAGAGCTGAAGTTCAGCCTGGGGCACCTGATTTCTGCAGACAAAATCCAGCGCTACGATTCGCCCGACAAGCTCAACGAATTTCTGCGCAGCACGCTCTTTCTGATGAGCCTGCGCTACCCGCGCCGGAAGTACGGCATTCGCGTGAAAGCGCCGGTGAAGGGGCTGCGCCGCAACCGCCAGAAAGAGGTCGCGAAAGCCGAAACCGCCGAGCGCCTCAACTACGAACTGGAGCGCCTGGACGACGAGAACCATTTACTTGAGCATGGCGACTACTCCGTCTACAAGTTCACGGCCGTAGAAGCCCCGCACATCTTACGCGAGTTGGGGCGTATTCGCGAGGTGACGTTTCGCGCCATCGGCGAAGGCACGGGCGAAGAGCTTGATTTGGGTGAGTACGACACGATTTATGACCACCTGATTATCTGGGACAACAGCCGCAGCAATATCGTGGGGGCGTATCGGCTGGCGAAAATCGATAAAATCATTGCCGAGTATGGTCGCAAGGGCCTCTACAACACCACGACCTTCGACATCGAACCCGAGCTGTTCGACGAGTTGTCGCCAGCAATCGAGCTCAGCCGCGCGTTTGTGGCGTATGACTACCAGCGCAGCTATTCGGCGCTGATGCTGCTCTGGATGGGCATCGCGCGCTACATCCAGCAGGAGCCACGCTACCGCTACCTCATCGGCAGCCTGAGCGTGAGCAATGATTTCCACGAGGCTTCGCGCAACTTCCTCGTGCAGTTCCTGAAAGAGCACCACCTGGATACCGAGCTGGCTGCCAAGGTGCAGGGCACGGTGCCCTTCGAGGTGAAAAGTACCTACGTCGAGGACTATTATGAGCCGTTCAAAGTCGAGAACATCAACGACTTACAGGACCTCGTTTCGCAAGTCGAAACGCCGGAAACGCGCATTCCGGTGCTCATGAAGCAGTACCTGAAGTTGGGCGCTAAAGTGCTGGGCTTCAATATTGATCCCGACTTCAACAACTGCCTGGACGTGCTGATCTACGTCGACTTGACGCAGAGCCCGCCGGATGTGATGAAGAAGTACTGGGGTGAAAAGGGGCAGCAAATCTACGCCGACACCCACGGTCTGCCTATCGCTGAATAATGACGCGCTGTGAGAGCTGCTGCATGCCAGTCGCCTGCAGCACATATACGCCCTCTGACAACGCGCTGATATCCAGCGAGGCTTTCACGCCGCTTGGCCAGTCGTTAAGCTCTTGCACCAGTCGGCCCTGCAAATCGTAGAGCCGGATGTTATAGGTGCTCACCTTCGGCTGTTGAATCCACACTGCCAGGCGCTCGCCACGCACCGGGTTGGGGCCGAAGTGCAGTCGGGTGGCTGCGTTAAGCTCGTCGTCTCGACTGGTGAAAGCCTTGAGCAGCAAATCGGCCTGCTCGGCATCTGGAAGGCCAAAGCCGAAACAGTTGTCGGGGTCGTCCAGTCGATTGGCACTCTGACGGATGGCTTCGTAGATCATCATGTTTGTCGCCGAGGGGTATTTCTGCCACAAGCACGCCGCCATGCCCGTGATGACCGGTGCCGACAAACTCGTGCCGTTGCTGTAACGTAGCTGCTCTTGCGTGCTGATATACGCCGCGCCCCGGCCCAAGGCCACCACTTCCGGTTTGACACGGCCATCGGCAGTAGGGCCATCGCCGGAAAACGAGGCGCATTCTTCAAATTCATTGATCGCGCCTACACACAGCACCGAATCGCCATCGCAAGGGGCAGTGATGGTGCCCCATGGCGCACTGCCCTCGTTGCCAGAGCTCGTTACCACCAGCATGCCACGGCTGGCAGCTAAGTCGGCCGCTCGGGTGATGATGGTCGTGTTGCCGTCAATGTCGGCTTGGACATAGTTGCTATCGGGATTATCAAACGTGTTGTAGCCCAGCGAATTATTGATCAGCCAAATGCCTACGGAATCAGCACGCTCGGCGGCGCGCACCCAGTTCCAGAGCTCCTGGCGAGTCTCGCTGTTGTCGACTTCCGTACGATATAGCGCGTAGTCAGCCTCGGGCGCGGCGCCAACGTAGAACCCACTGCTATCGGCAGCCATGATCGACCACACGTGCGTGCCGTGGGAGTCGAAGTCGTAGACGTTGTCGGTGTTGTTTTGTAGGTCGAAGGCATCAATGAGGCGGTTGTTCGCATACACATCCGCGAACGCCCAGTTGGTCTGCGCGCTGATGAAGCCGCTATCAAACACGCCCACCGGCACCCCGGCGCCAAGGTAGCCAGCGTTGTGGAGTACCTGCAGGTTGATTTGGTTGACGGCAATGCTCGCAAAGCCGTGGTCGATATTGTCCTGGGTAGCCGTGACCTGCATGCCCGGGTCCTGGTAGCGCACGACCTGCTTCACAAACGGCAGCGCTCGGATCTCGTCCGGTTCCTCGATGTCGACAAGAACCGCATTCAGCCAGCGCGAACTACCGTGCAGCTGGCCGTGTGTAGAGACGGCTTGCAAATAATCGCCATGAACCGGCAGGTCGTGGGCATCGAAAGGCTGACCGTGCAGCGCGCGCCTTTCGAGGCTGGCCGGGCTGTAATACTGCCGCACCTCGCGCAGGCGCTCGGTGGCTTCGGGGCCTTTGTCCGTGAAGTAAACCAGGTGTAACTGCGCGCTGAGCAGAACGGGCATCAGCGCTAGCCATACGATCAGAAAAAAACGCATAGCTGAAGTTAAGCAAAAACCGCTTGACGGTCTTGTGCTCGTTCCAAACTGACACAACCGATGACCTGGCGGTGCTATTCGCCTTTCTTGCTGGTGAGCTTTTTCTCTTCGTCGTCACCAGAAAACTTGATGCCGATAAGCGTGACGTCGTCAATTTGCTCGTCGTCCTGAATCCAGTCGCGCCACTCGATGTTGAATTTCGCGCGTTGCACCTTCATGGGCTCTTCGTGGTGCTTTCGGATGAGATTTTTCAGGCGCTTGGTGCCGAACTTCTTGTCGTCTGGCCCACCGAACTGGTCAACGAACCCATCTGAGAAGAGGTAGATGCAATCACCGTCTTCCACGTAAATCTCGTGGTTCGTGAAGATGCGTTCGTCCTCCATCTGCTCACCGCCGATGGCCATTTTGTCAGCGCGCACACGCTTAAGCTCCTGCTCAGCTTCACACCACCAGTAGAGGCTGTTGTGGGCACCGGCGAACTGCACGCGGTTGTCGAAGCGGTCCATGGCGACGAGCGAAAGGTCCATGCCGTCGCGCGATTTCGAATCCTGCGCGTCCTGTTTCAGTGCAGCGCGCACACCTTTGTGCAACTCCGTGAGAATCAGCCCCGGAGTGTGAATCCGGCGCTGGATGACGATCTGGTTCAGCAGGTTGTAACCGATGAGCGACATAAACGCGCCAGGCACCCCGTGGCCCGTGCAGTCGACGGCAGCGATAAATACTTTGTCGATGGTACTGGTGAACCAGTAAAAATCACCCGAGACAATGTCTTTGGCTTTCCAGATGACAAAAAAGTCTTCTAGCGCCTTATTCATCGTCGATTTTTCGGGCAGAATCGTCTTCTGGATGCGCTTGGCGTACTTCATGGAGTCTTCGAGCTCCTCATTTTTAGACTCGAGTTCGAGCCGGACGGCCACGCGGTCCGTGATGTCGTAGGAGAGGCTCCAGTACTTGATAATCTCACCGTCATCGCCCAACACGGGGCAGATGCAGGTTTCAATCCAGTAGCTACTGTAGTCTGCAGCGCTGTTGCGCAACTCCCCCAGCCAAGCCTTTTTATCCTCCATGTGGTTCCAGATATCCTGGTAAATACCGGTAGGGTTGTGGCTGTTTTTGAAGATGTTGATGTTCTGGCCCATCAACTCGTCGTGGGGGTACTTCGAGCGCTCGACGAAGTGCTTGTTGGCGTAGGTGATGTTACCATCGAGGTCCAGCTCCACGATCATGGGGCTGGGGTTGTAACTCGCGAAGGTGCGTTTCAGCAGGCTGAGAATCTGAGCGCTGGTCGATTCTGCGATGGCGCCCTCCTCGGTCATTTTCGAGAACGCCTCTACGATATCGTCATGAAATCGATCCGAACGATCAAGCAGGGCTAAAACTTCACTGTAGTCGTACATCGAGGTGTTCCGCTAAAAACGTCTGTATGAGAAACTTAGGCCAATTGCAAACTGTGCAGATGTAAAAGTCGCCGTGTAAAACTCTGTCGAAATTACCCAAAATTTTGGAACTGCTGCAGAAAGCGCTGGTCGTTCTGTGAATAAAGCCGCAGATCGGGTACGCGGTATAATAATTGAGTTACCCGTTCGACGCCCATACCGAAGGCGTAACCGCTGTAAACTTCGGGGTCGATGCCCCAATTGCGCAACACGTTGGGGTCGACCATACCACACCCCAGCACTTCAACCCAGCCTGTGTGTTTGCACACCCGACAGCCCTCGCCACCACAAATAAGGCACGAAATGTCCATCTCGGCGCTCACTTCGGTGAACGGGAAATAGCTGGGGCGCAGTCGAATTTTGGTATCGGCACCGAAGATTTCCTGCACGAAGTACAGCAGCGTCTGCTTCAGGTCGGCAAAGCTTACCTGCTTGTCGATGTACAGCCCCTCGATTTGGTGGAAAAAGCAGTGCGCTCGGGCAGTCACGGCCTCATTGCGATACACCCGCCCCGGTGCAATGATGCGAATGGGCGGCTCGCTGCTTTCCATGATACGCACCTGCACCGAGCTGGTGTGGGTACGCAAAAGCACATCTTCGGGAGCGTCCTCGGGTGTGAGCTGTGCGTTGGGGTCGGCCTCTCCGCCGAGCGTCGGGCGGTCGAAGTCCTCATCGCGGGCTACGAAAAAGGTGTCCTGCATGGCACGCGCCGGGTGGTTGGCCGGGAAGTTCAG